>JACQUS010000061.1 GCA_016210125.1 Chloroflexota bacterium
CCGGGAGAAGCTGCAAGAGCGGCTGGCGAAGCTGGCCGGGGGCGTGGCGGTGATCCGGGTAGGAGCGGCGACCGAGACGGAGATGAAGGAGAAGAAGGCGCGGGTGGAGGATGCGCTGCACGCGACGCGGGCGGCGGTGGAGGAGGGCGTGGTGCCCGGCGGTGGGGTGGCGCTGCTGCGGGCGGTGGTGGCCTTGGACAGTGTGCAGCTCAGTGGCGACGAGGCCACGGGGGCGCAGTTGCTGCGGCGGGCGCTGGAGGAGCCGTTGCGGCAGTTGGCGGAGAACGCTGGGCTGGAGGGCTCGGTCGTCGTGGGGGAGGTGCGGCGCTGGCAGAAGGAGCAGCAGAACCCCAACGGCGGCTACGACGTGCTGGTGGGGGAGTACTGCGACCTGGTGGCGCGGGGCATCATCGACCCGGCGAAGGTGACGCGCTCGGCGCTGGAGAACGCCGCCTCGATCGCGGCGATGATCCTCACCACCGAAGCCCTCATCACCGAGCTCCCGGAGAAAGAGAAGGCCCCGGCAGCCCCGCCTATGCCGGAGTACTGAGGGTCCTCACTCAGGTTGCCCATCGGGGGGACGCGCTCGCCGGCGCGTCCCCCCTTCGCTTTGCGCGGGGATGCGCGGCCTGCCCGCGGACCGCCAGCGGTGAAGGACGAGCCACTCAGTGGCCGGGGAGTTGCCCATGTCGCGGCGGCGGACGAAAAGTGGCTGCGCCGCGGGGTCGGCCAAGAGGCGGGGGTGCAAAGGGGGCGTAGCCCCCTTTGGGAACCTCCTCGGGGTGAGGCGGGGCAGCGCCGGCGGCAGCTCGAGTCACGGAGGTGGTCGATGGGCCGCGGAGGAGTCCAGAGGGGGCGAAGCCCCCTTTGGGAAGCCAACCTGGGGCGGGGTGGGGCACGGCCACCGCGCCGGCGAGCCACGCGCGACGGCGCCTGTCGCCAGGGACCTGGTAGTCTGGCGGCGGGAGGTCATCGATGCGTGCGCTCATGTTGCTCGTCGCCGCCGCAGTTACGGCCGCATGCGTCCTGCCGCTACAGCCGGCACGTCCCAGCCAGCATCCGCAAGCGCCGGTGGAGCGCGTCGTCGACGGCGACACCATCGTCGTCGTGATCGCCGGGCAGCGCGAGCGCCTGCGCTACATCGGGATCAATGCGCCGGAAATCTCTCAGGACGGCCGGCCCAGCGCGTGCTTCGGGCGCGAGGCCAGCGCGCGCAACGAGCAGCTCGTGGCCGGCCGCACCGTCGGACTCGAGAAGGACGTCTCCGAGCGCGACCGGTATGGCCGCCTCCTGCGCTACGTCTACGTCGGCGACCTGATGATCAATGCCGAGCTCGTGCGCGGTGGCTACGCCCGCGCGGCGCGCTATCCGCCCGACGTGCGCCACGCCGACCTGTTAGTCGGGCTGCAGCGCGAGGCCCGTGCCGCGCAGCGTGGTCTCTGGGGGCGCTGTTAGGCGTGCTATTTAGGCGTGCTATACTGAGGGCCGCCACGCAGCACGTGGAGACGGCAAGGAGCGACGCGGCAATGGCCGAGCTAACCGTGCTGGAAGCGGACATCACGCAGCTCGACGTCGATGCCATCGTGAACGCCGCCAACGACCGGCTGTGGATGGGCGGAGGCGTCGCCGGGGCGATCAAGCGCGCCGGCGGCCAGGAGATCGAGGACGAGGCGGTGCGCAAGGGGCCGGTGAAGGTCGGCGACGCCGTCGCCACCGGCGCCGGCCGGCTCAAGGCGCGCCACGTCATCCACGCCGTGACGATGGGCCAGGACCTCCAGACCAGCGCCGAGACCATTCGCCAGGCGACCAGGAGCGCTCTGCGCCGCGCCGCTGAGCTCGGTCTGCGCTCGATCGCGCTGCCGGCGCTCGGCACCGGCGTCGGCGGCTTCCCCCTCGGCACCTGCGCCAAGCTCATGGTCGAGGCCACGCGCGAAGTGATCGCGACCGGCTCGCTGGAGCGCGTCGTCTTCGTCGTGCGCGGCGAGGAGGCGCGGCGGGCCTTCGCCGCGGCCTTAGCGTGAAGAGGGCATTCTGGGACACCCCTATGCAGCGCGATATGCGCTCCAAGGAGAGACCAAACTAGCGGGGGAATCCAAAGGAGGTGAAGCCCCCGATGGAAGTTTTCCTTAGGGTGGGTCGGACGAGGCCCGCCGGGCCTATTTTAGCCAGGCCTATTTTAGATTGAGGAGGAGCGTGTGCCCTACGAGACCCTGCTCTACGAGAAGCACGACCGCATTGGCTACGTCACGCTGAATCGCCCTGAGCGTCTCAATGCCATCAACTTTCAGATGCGCGACGACCTCCTCGGCGTGTGTGCCGAAGTTGCCGCCGACCCCGACGTCTGGGTTCTGATCGTCACGGGCGCGGGCGATCGCGCCTTCTGCGCCGGAGCCGACATCCGTGAGGGCGAGTTCGGCATGTCGCAGATTGAGGCTCGCAACCGTCGCGTCAACAACCAGTTCCACTCGGCCATCTCGAACCTCGACCGCCCGGTCATCGCGGCGATCAACGGCTTCGCGCTGGGCGGTGGGCTGGAGATCGCTCTGGCGTGCGACGTTCGGATCGCCTCGGAGAAGGCCGAGGTGGGCTTGCCGGAGGTCACGCTCGGCCGCATTCCCGGCGCCGGCGGCACGCAGCGCCTGCCGCGCCTGGTCGGCGCAGGAATCGCCCTCGAGATGATTATGACGGGCAAGCGCATCTCCGCGCAGGAGGCCTACCGCATCGGCTTGGTCAACCAGGTCGTTCCGCCGGACAAGCTGATGAGCGCCGCCGAGGAGATGGCCAACACCATCCTGCTACGCGCGCCGCTCGCCGTGCGCTGCGCCAAGGAGTCCGTCCACCGCGGCCTCTCGATGACCCTCGAGCAGGGGCTGGTGCACGAGACCTCGCTCTCCGTCCTGCTCCTGAATACCGAGGACCGCCGCGAGGGCGAGGCAGCGTTCCGGGAGAAGCGGCCGCCGCGCTTCCAGGCGCGCTAGGGCGCCGTGCCACTGCGCCAGGCGCTGGACGCCCCCTGGCCGCGCAGCCTCCTCGGCGGCGAGGCCGAGGCCATCCAGCGCTCCCTGGCGGTGCGCATCGTCGAGCGCGACGAGCCGGGCGATCCGCGCCTCGTCGTCGCGCTCGACCTCGGCTTCCGGCGCATCGGCGCGGCGGAGCACGCGCGCGCCGCGGCGGTGGTGGTGAGCTATCCCGACCTCGCCGTCGTCGAGCGCCAGGTGGCCGAGGAGGCGGTGCGCTTCCCCTACGTGCCCGGGCTGCTGGCCTTCCGCGAGGCCCCAGCCATGCTGGCCGCGCTGGCGGCGCTGGAGACGACCCCGGACCTGATCCTCGTCGACGGCCAGGGGCGGCTGCATCCGCGGCGCTTCGGCATCGCCTGCCACGTGGGCGTGCTGGTCGACCGGCCGACGATCGGCTGCGCCAAGTCGCTCCTCTTGCGCCTGGAGGTCCCGCCGCTACCCGACGAGCCGGGCGCGCGCCTGGCGGTGGCGCAGGGCGACGAGCGCGTCGGCATCGCGCTGCGGACGCGCAAGGGCGTCAGGCCGGTCTACATATCGGTCGGCCACCGCGTCACGCTCGACCGCGCTGCCGACCTGGCGTGGTCGCTGTGTCGCGGCCATCGTCTGCCCGAGCCGCAGCGCCAAGCGCACCTGCTGGCGAGCGGCCGGCTCGATGTGTTGCGGCCGGCGCGGCCGGCAGCGGAGGTCCCCGCCTCGCAGCCGAACGGCTAACAGCGCGCCCCGAGAGGCGGCGTGCCGGCGTCGGCCTGCCCTTGCCGTCCTAGGCGGCGATCCGATACCATGCCCCAACGTGTGCCAAGGGCGCCGGCTTGGGCTCCGCACGCGACGGGACGGCGGATGCGACGCCGCTGCGAAGACTTGCGCGGTCACGCTGGGCGCAGGGGGATAGGCCTCACCCCCCGGCCCCCTCTCCAGCCGCGCTGGAGAGGGGGAACAGGGCGGGCGGGGAGTCCAGAGGGGCGAAGCCCCGTCTGGGAACCTCATTGGGGTGGGGTGGGGTAGCCGCCCAGAGGGGTATTTTCACAGGGGAGTTGGCCATCGCGCTGCGCGACGCCAGCGGTGGATGAAAAGTCGCCGCGCCGCACGGGGAGTGCAGAGCGGTCTGTCACGCCCGGCCTCACCC
>JACQUS010000066.1 GCA_016210125.1 Chloroflexota bacterium
CGACACGTCCTGCTGGCCGAGGACAGCGCGGCTTTCGTCGCCGCCGTCCGCCGGCTCTGCCAGAACGAGCGGCTGCGCCAGGCGCTGGCGCGCGTCGGGCGCCAGGTCGTCGAGGAGCGCTACGACTGGGCACAGATCACGCCGCGGCTGCTTGCGCTCTACGCCGAGCGCTCGCGCACGGCTGCCGCCTCCTAAGCGGCCGCCGCCTTCTTGGTTTAGCGCTGGCTGCTGCCTTGCTGCTCGCGGGCGCGCAGCGCCCGGAGGCCGCGCCGTGGGTGCAGGAGGCTCGCTTTGCCGCCGTGGCGGCTACCAGCCCGCACCTGGCGCCGCGGCTCGCCCTGGCCGACGACACGCCGGTGGCGCACACGGGCATCAACCCGTTCGGCATCAACACGTTCTTCGACCAGGAGCCGGACCTGGCGCGCCTTGAGGCGAGCATGCGCCTTCTGGCCGACGCCGGCTTCGGCTGGATTCGCCAGCAGTTCCCCTGGGCCGACATCGAGCAGCCGGCGAAAGGCCAGCACTGGGACACGCGCTGGAACACGTCCTCGTGGGAGAAGTACGACCGCATCATCGCTCTGGCGCGGCGGAACGGCGTCCAGGTCATCGCGCGGCTGGACTATCCGCCGGCCTGGGCGCGCAGCAACCAGCGCTGGCCGGCCGGCCCCCCCGATCGCTACGAGGACTTCGGCGATTTCGTCGCCACGGTCGTCGCGCGCTACCGTGGCCAGGTGCGCTACTTCCAGATCTGGAACGAGCCCAACCTGACCATCGAATGGGGCCGGGAGTCGCCCAGTGCCGCCGACTACGTCCTCCTGCTGCGCATCGCCTACCAGCGCGCCAAGGCGGCTAATCCCGACGCGGTCATCCTGGCCGCGGCGCTGGCCCCGACCATCGAGGAGGGGCCGGAGAACATCAGCGACCTGACGTTCTTGCGGCAGATGTACGCCCTCGGCGCGCGGCCGTACTTCGACATCGCCAGCTTCAACCCCTACGGCCTGCGCTCCGGGCCGCACGACCGCCGCGCGCGGGCCAGCGACGCCAACGTCTCGCGCGTGTCGCTGGCGCGGGCGATCATGGTCGAGCACGGCGACGCCGCCAAGCCCATTTGGGCCGGCGAGCTGGGCTGGAACGCGCTGCCGCTCGACTGGCCCGACCCGCCGACGCACGGCCGCGTGACACGCGAGCAGCAGGCGCGCTACACGGTGGAGCTGTACGCGCGCGCGCTGAGCGAATGGCCGTGGATGGGTGTGCTGAATCTCTGGCACCTCTGGAAGCCTGGCGGCGATCCTCGCCGCCAGCAGGACGTCTACTTCGGCGCGGTCGACGGTGACCTACGCCCGTATCCGGTCTTCACGGCTGTGCGCGCCCTGGCGCGCGCCGCGCCCTGGCTGGGGCAGGGCTACCACCAGGAAAGCGATCGGGCGTTGCGCTACACTGGAGCTTGGACGGAGGTCGAAGCGCCGCCGGCCAGCCTGGGCCGCGTGGCGCGCGGCCGCGCCGGCGACCGCGTGTCCTTTGTGTTCGCCGGCACGGCGCTCGATCTGGTGGTGCGGCGCGGTCCCGACGTAGCGCGCCTGGCCGTGCTGGTCGACGGCACGCCGACGCGCGCGACCGAGCTGCCGGCCGAGGGCAACGAGGCCGTTCTGGACGCCGCCGCGCCGGCCGAGGCCTGGCAGGTTCGCGTGCCCGTAGCGCGGCACCTGCCGCCCGGGCGGCACGAAGTGCTCCTGGAGGTGCGCGGCGCCGGGGCGCTCGACCTCGACGGCGTCGTCGCGGCCGGGCCGCTGAGCGCGACAAGCGGCGGGCATGCCTGGCTGCTGGGCGGCGCCTTCGCCCTCGCGGCGGCGGCCGGCGCGTGGCTGAGCCGGCCAATGCGCTAGGGCGTGTTCGCAGACCGCGGGTGGGATGCGGAGACACGGGGACGCGGGGAGCAGGGCGCATCCACGGCAATGAAGAAGGGCGGAGTGGCCGGTGCGCCGCGGGCGCACCGGCAGAGGCAGGAGGTGGCCTCACGCCCTCGGTCCCTCCTCCCGCGCGCAGGAGGAGGGAAGGCACCGCCACGGAGAGGCGCGGGGGAATCCAAAGGGGGCGTCGCCGCCTTTGGGGAAACCCTGCGGAGGGGCGGGGCCACCCACCGTGCCGATTTTCGGGAGAGTGATCGATGCGCCGTGAAGACGCGTTGGCCATCGTCGACGAGCTCGTGCAGTCGCCCAATATCAAGAAGCACTGCCTAGCCGTCGAGGCCTTTATGCGCGGGCTGGGCCGCCGCTGCGGCGAGGACGAGGATGAGTGGGGCCTGGTCGGCCTGCTGCACGACGCCGACTACGAGGTCACCGAGAAGGACCTGGCCCGCCACACCGACATCACCGTCGAGCGCGCCCTGGCGCGCGGCGCCGGCCCGCGGGTCGTGCACGCCATCCGCGCGCATGCGCTGCGTGAGCCGCTGGAGTCAGCGATGGACAAGGCGATCTACGCCTGCGACAACCTCGCCGGCATCATCATCGCCGCGGCCCTCGTCCATCCGGAGCGCAAGCTGGCCGCGCTGACGCCGGACTTCGTGCTCAAGCGCGTCAAGGAGAAGTCTTTCGCGCGCTCGGCCAATCGCGAGGAGATCCTGACCTGCGAGGAGAACCTGGGCCTCACGCTGGAGGAGTTCACGCGCATCGGCATCGCGTCGCTGCAAAGCGTCGCCGACGAGCTGGGGCTATAACCGTGGGCGTCGCCCTCGCGTGCACCGTCAAGGACGAGCGCGACAGCATCGATGCGCTGCTCGACTCGCTGGCTGGGCAGACGCGCCGGCCGGACGAGGTGGTCATCGTCGATGGCGGCTCGCAGGACGGCACGGCCGAGCGCATCGCCGCGCGCGCCGGCGCCTTGGGCATCCGCCTGCTGCACGCGCCCGGCGCCAACATCGCGCGCGGGCGCAATCTGGCCATCGCCGCCACGGCACAGGAGATCATTGCCGTGACCGACGCCGGCGTGCGCCTGGCGCCGCACTGGCTGGAGCGGCTCACGGCGCCGTTCGACGGGGCGGAACCGCCCGCCGTCGTCGCCGGCTTCTTCGCAGCCGAGGCGCGCACGCCGTTCGAGCGCGCGCTGGGCGCGACGACCCTACCCGAGCGGCGTGACGTCGACCCGGCGCACTTCCTGCCGTCCAGTCGCTCGGTGGCCTTCCGCCGCGTCTGGTGGGAGCGCGTCGGCGGCTACCCCGCGTGGCTGGACTACGGCGAGGACCTGATCTTCGACCTCGCGCTCCAGCGCGCCGGCGCGCGCTTTCAGTTCGCGCCGGAGGCCGTGGTCAACTTCCGCCCGCGCGCCACACTCGGGGCCTTCTTCCGGCAGTACTATTGCTACGGGCGCGGCGACGGCAAGGCCGATCTCTGGCCGGGCCGGCATGCCATCCGCTACGGCGCCTACGCTCTCGCTGCGGTCCTCATCGTTTCGGCTCCGCAGCAGCCGGGGGTGCTCGGCCTGTTGGCCGCACTCGGCGCGCTATACCTCCGCCGCCCCTATGCGCGGCTGCTGCCGAGCCTGCGCGATCTGAGCCCGGCCGAGCGCCTTCAGGCGCTGGCGGTCGTCCCGCTCATCCGCCTGACCGGTGACGTGGCCAAGATGCTCGGCTATCCGGTCGGCGTCTGGTGGCGCCTGCGGCGGCGACGCGGCGAGCGCGCGACCTGGAGGCACCACGACGAAGGTGACCCGTCTCTCTCCGCTTCTCCGCGTCCCCGTGTCCCCGTTTCTCCGCATCCCCGCGTCCCCGCGTCTCGACGAGGGGACGAGCAATGACGCCGCCAGCCAGCGCAAGCGCCGCCGCTAGCGCCGTGCGCATCGTGCCCTTCGGCACGGAGTCGCCGGACCTCTCGGTCGTCGTCGTCACGTACAACGTGCGCGACCTGCTGGAAGCCTGCCTGGCGTCGTTCTGCGCCAGCGCCGGGCCGCTCACCGTCGAGGTCTGCGTCGTCGACAACGCCTCGATCGACGGCAGCGCCGACCTCGTGCGCGCGCGCTTCCCGCAGGCGGCCCTCATCGGCTGCGCGACCAATCGCGGTTACGCCTACGCCAACAACCTGGCGCTGCGCCAGGCGCGCGGGCGCCACGTCCTGCTGCTCAATCCCGACACCGTGCTGCCGCCGAAGGCGCTACGCACGCTCGTGGGCATCCTGGACGGCGACCCGACGCTCGGGGCCGTCGGTCCGAAGCTGGTGCGGCCCGATGGCAGCCTGGACCTGGCCTGCCGCCGCAGCTTCCCGACGCCCGAAATCGCGCTATACCGTATGCTCGGCCTGAGCCACCGCTTCCCGCGCAGCCGGCGCTTCGCGCGCTACAACCTGACCTACCTCGACCCCGATCAGCCGGCCGAGGTGGACGCGGTCGTCGGCGCCTGCATGGCCATCCGCGGCGCGGCGCTGCGGCAGGTCGGCCTGCTCGACGAGCGCTTCTTCATGTACGGCGAGGACCTCGACCTGGCCTACCGCCTCAAGCAGGCCGGGTGGCGCGTGCGCTACGATCCGTCGGTCG
>JACQUS010000075.1 GCA_016210125.1 Chloroflexota bacterium
TCATATGCGGCAGCACAGCCTTGGTGCAGTTGAAGACGCTGTCGAGGTTGACCCGCATGACCATCTGCCAATCGTCGAACGTCATGTTCTTGAGCGTCTTGTCGCGCGTGATGCCGGCGTTGTTGACCAGAATATCGATACGCCCGAACTCGTGCACGGTCTGCTCGATGAGGGACTGCGTCTGCGCGAAGTCGCTGACGTCGGCGCGGATGACGGCGACGCGCGCGCACGCCTCGCGGAGCTGCGCCGCGGCCTCCTCTGCCGCTGTCGCGCTAGCGGCGTAGTTGATCACCGCGGCGGCCCCGGCCAGCGCCAGCTCTGCGGCGATGGCTCGGCCGATGCCTCGTGAGCTGCCGGTGACCAGCGCGACCTGCCCGTCGAGAGGCTTCATCGTCGCTCCTCCCGTATCGCCGATTGCGCGCCGGCCCGACGCCGCCCCGCCATCGCCTCGGCTGTGCCGTACACGGCCGCAGGGCGGCCGGGCGGGCGGTGGCGTACGCTGCCGGCATGCCTGCCTGGCCGGCTCTGGCGCGCTCGACCATGATACGCCAGGGTGCGGCGACGTGATGCACAAAATCGACGGCCGCTAGCTGGTGCCGAGGTGGCCTTGGCGCACAAAATCGGGATAGACCAGGGCGACCTGCTCGCGCACCGATGTCCGCAGCAGGCGAAGCTCGGCCGGCGATGGCGGCTCCGTCTCGCGGACATCCGGCGCGACGCGCACCTCCCAGCCGATGTTCGCGCACACCTGGTCGAGGTCCAGGCCGCCGTGGAACGAGATCAGCACGAAGTCGGCGCGCTCGCGGTCGAAGCGCAAGACGGCGTTCGGCGTAACGAGCAGCTTGGGCCCGCCGTGCTCGCACGCCTCGACGCCGGAGCAGGTGACGTAGTCAACGCGCTCGACGAGCGAGCGGCGCGTGTGCTCCATACGGAAGAGGTTCGATCGCCCGGCGGTGTAGTAGAGCACGGGCGCCCCGTGCGCCCCAGGGACGCGCAGCTTCGGGTTGGCAGGATCACCGAGGAGGGTCATGTTGAGGTTGCCGTGGCGGTCGATCTGGATGCCGCTGAAGTGGTAGAGGTCCAACTCGCCGCGCTGGGCGATGAAGTGTAGGTCCGACGGCGTCGCCAAGGAGTGCTCGGGGTGGCCGTCGATGATCAGCGTGGCGTGCGGCGCGTGCGTATGCAGCGCCAGCAGTAGCCCTGCGGCCGGCACTGGCGAGTGCGTCCCGCAGCCGACGGTCTCCCAGTCGCGCACGTCGTGCGCTAGCACGACGGCCATCTGCTCGGCCGGCGAGTACGCGGCGCTCATGCCCTTGCTCCGGCTGCGAGCCCGACGCGCTCGAGGTAGGCGGCGTGGCTCGGCACGCCGAAGACGGAGCGCTCGAGGTAGGCAGCGAAAGTTGCTTCGTCCTGCGATGCCTCGACGTAGGCGCGGCACTGCGCGTCCGCGCGCTCGTAGGCCGCGGGCAGCGCGCCTGGATGGGCGCCGAAGGGCACGTGGACTACGATGTCAGCGTCGGCGGCCGGCAGGAAGGTGTGGCGACCGGCCGCGGCGTCGACCGCGGTTACGCGGTCGACGACCTCTTCGGCCGTCACGACGACGCGCTTGGATGCCTGGGCAATGACCGGCGACTCCTGCTTGCCGGCGAGCACCGCGTTGCCTTCTGGGTCGGCGCGCAGCGCCTGGAAAACGGCTACGTCGGGTCGGATGGACTCGGCGACGACGACCTGGCGGCCAGGCCGGAACGGATCCTCCACGACTTTGAAGTCGCGACGCTGCCTGAGGAGGTCGGAGCCGAGCAGCCCCCAAAGGCCAATGAACGGCAGACCCATTGCGCCAGCATGCACCATGCTGAGCACCGTCCCTCAAGCCGTGTCCTTCATTCGAAACGCCGAGCCGCGGATGGCGCGCTGGAAGTGCGGCGCCGGGCCGTAGACGTCGAGGTCCATGCTGCACGTTTCGAGCTCGCGCAGCACGCCAGCACCGATGAGCAGGTCGCACGCCAGCCCAGCGCCGCGGCTGACGACGCGCAGGTCGCGCCGGCCCTGGCGGATGAGCTCACGGACGAAGGCCATGGGCGCTCCGTCGATCTTCGAGTTCATCAGGCCGATGAGTGCGCCGTCGCGTACCACCCCGGCCGCTTCGGTGAGACTGACGACCTTGTTGGGCACTGGGTATACCTCCATCGTGCATCGTGCGTGATCTAGGACTCGATGACGGGAGCCTCGACCAGCTCACCGCGCGTGCTCAGCATTCCGACCCCGGCGACGCGCTCCTCGGCGCGGGCATGCGCCTCGGCCAGCCGCTGTACCAGCTCGGGTGGGCGCAGGCCCTCCTGCGTGAGGATCGGCCGGCGCAGCTCGGCCTGCCACTCGCGGTGCTGCTCGAGCAGGCGCACGAGGTCGTGGAAATCTTGTACGCTGAACGCCATCGCCAATGTCCGGGCCTTCGTCTGCCCGCAGTGTAGCGCAGGTTCCTACTGGCCACAACGCGGCGCGCCGCGACGCGCTGGCGCATGGTATAATCAATGCCGATTGTCGAGAGAAAAGAATTCAGGCCCGAGTGAGGCCCAGGAGGGAGCCAGCGGATGCCGCTGGAGGGAGAGCGACGCCAGTCGGTGATCGGCGAGTTTCGCCAGCACGAGCGCGACACCGGCTCGCCGGAGATACAGATCGCGCTGCTTACCGAGCGCATCAACCAGCTCGTCGAGCACCTGAAGATCCACAAGCACGACCACCACTCCCGCCGGGGGCTGCTCATGATGGTGGGTAAGCGCCGGCGGCAGCTGGCATACCTCAGCCGCGTCGACTACGGTCGCTACCGCGAAGTCCTCGCTCGCCTCGGCCTAAGGAAGTAGAAGTAGGCCCGACGCAGGACCCGCGTGGCCCCTTGCCCGGCGTCGCGACACGCCCGGGCGTCCCGGCGTTCCGTTCGCGCTGCGTCTCACACGCCGACCAGGAGGGTAGGGTGATCCAACGCTTCGAGACGGTCATCGGCGGCCGGCCACTCGTCTTCGAGACGGGCAAGCTCGCCGGTCTGGCCCACGGGGCCGTGACGGTGCGCTACGGCGACACCATCATTCTCGCCACGGCGACGATGTCCAGAGAGCCGCGAGAGGGCATCGACTTTTTCCCGCTGACGGTGGACTTCGAAGAGCGCCTGTACGCTGCCGGGAAGATTCCCGGCGGCTTTTTGCGTCGTGAGGGTCGGCCCAGCGAGCAGGCTATCTTGACCGCGCGGCTGACCGATCGCCCGCTACGGCCGATGTTCCCTAAGGGGATGCGCAACGACGTGCAGATCGTCGTCACCGCGCTGTCGGCCGACCAGGAGCACCAGCCGGACATTCTCACCATCGTCGGCGCGTCGGCCGCGCTGACGATCTCGCAAATCCCCTTCGATGGGCCGGTCGGGGCGGTGCGCGTGGGCTCCATCGACGGCCAGTTCGTCGTGAACCCCACCAGCTCGCAGCTCCTCCTCAGCAAGCTCGACCTGGTGGTCGCTGGCTCGGCCGATGCCGTGGTGATGGTCGAGGCCGAGGCCGACGAAGTGCCCGAGGAGGAGGTGCACCGCGCCATCCGCTTCGGCCACGAGCAGATGCAGGCGATCATCGCGCTCCAGCGGCAGATGCGCGACGCCGTCGGCCGGCCGAAGTACCAGTTCGTCCCGCAGGCACAGCCGGAGGCCCTGCGCCAGGCCGTCTCAGAGCGCTACGCCCAACGGCTGGAGCAAGCGCTGTACAACCCCGACAAGGCCAGCCGCGAGAGCGCGGTGGACGCACTGCGCGACGAGGCCCTGGCCCAGCTCCAGGAGACGTACGCGCCGAAGGAGATCCTGCAGGCGCTTGGTGACTTCGAGAAGCAGATCGTGCGCACGAACATTCTGGCGCACGGCCGGCGGCCAGACGGACGCGAGCCCAAGGACATCCGACCGGTGTCTTGCGAGGTCGGCCTGCTGCCGCGGACACACGGCTCAGGGCTCTTCACGCGCGGGCAGACGCAGGTCCTGACCATTGCTACGCTGGGCTCGACGGCCCAGGAGCAGATGATTGAGGGCCTGGGCATCGAGGAGACCAAGCGCTTCCTGCACCACTACTCGATGCCGCCGTTCAGCACCGGCGAGACGCGCCCGCTGCGCGGCCCTGGCCGGCGCGAGATCGGCCACGGCGCGCTGGCCGAACGGGCGGTGGCGCCGGTCATTCCGCCCAAGGAGACGTTTCCGTATACCATCCGCCTCGTCTCCGAGGTGGTCAGCTCGAACGGCTCGACCTCTATGGGCAGCGTCTGCGGGAGCAGCCTGGCGCTGATGGACGCCGGCGTGCCCATCCGCGCACCCGTCGGCGGGATCGCCATGGGACTCATTACCGACGACGCGGGACGCTACGCGATCCTCACGGACATCCAGGGCATGGAGGACGCGCTGGGCGACATGGACTTCAAGGTCGCCGGCACGCGCCAGGGCGTCACCGCGGTGCAGATGGACATCAAGCTCAAGGGCCTGACGGACCAGATGCTGCGTGAGGCCTTGGCGCAGGCGCGCGAGGCGCGCATGCGCATCCTCGACCATATGGCCGAGGCCATCGCCGAGCCGCGGCCGCAGCTCTCGGCCTACGCGCCGCGCATGGAGCGGCTGCAGATCCCGGTCGACAAGATCGGGGCGCTAATCGGCCCCGGCGGGCGGACCATCCGCGGCATTCAGGACGAGACGCGCACCAAGATTCAGGTCGAGGACGACGGCTCGGTCTTCGTCTCGTCGCCCGACCGCGAGAGCGTCGAGCGCGCCGTGGCCATGATCGAGCGGCTGACGCGCGAGGTCGAGGTCGGCCAGTCCTACCTCGGCAAGGTCATGCGTATCACGCCGTTCGGCGCGTTCGTCGAGATCCTGCCCGGCAAGGAGGGCCTGGTGCGGCTCAGCGAGCTGGCCGAGGCCCCGGTGGTGCGGGCCGAGGACGTGGTCAGCTTGGGCGACGAGGTGATGGTGCGGGTGATCGAGATCGACTCGCTCGGGCGCATCAACCTCTCGCGCCGCGCGATGCTGGAAGGCGCGGAGTACCGGCCGTCGCCGCGGCCGCCCGCCGGCGTGTCAGGTGGTCGCGGAGGCCCGCGCTTCGGCGGGCCGCCAGGCGCCGGCCCCGGTCGCGGCGGCGAGCGTCGCCCACCGCTGCGGCGCCCGGGCGACGGCCCGCCGCGGCCGCTGCCTCGCTGACCGTAGCGCGTACTGTGCAGAGGGGGCTGCCGCCCCTCTGCGCTCTTTTCCCTGCGTTCGGCAGCGATGTGCCGACGCCGACGAGAATACGTATCAGTCGCCTACCGTCTCGACGATCACGCTCAGACGCTCCGGCTCTGCGACGGAGAAATTAAGTTTCTCGAATCCGATGACCCGGCCGTCCCGGTCCTTGATCAGCACGACCTCGTCTGTCGTCTCCTCGCAAACGTACTCGTTCCCTGGATCGCCAAACCAGACCGTCAGCGTATTGCCAGGGCGGTCGAAGTAGAGCTTCACGTGCTCCACACAAGCTCTCCTGCCTTCACGGCATCGGCCGGATACGTCGTTATCAAGAATCCCTCGTCGTTCACGCGCTTCGCCACGCCGCACGTCCAGCGCCCGGGACGCTCGAGTCGATAGAACAAGTATACGGCTGGATCGCCGCGACTCCGACGAATCTCATGCGGCTCGCGGAGGGTGGCCTGCACATCCGCCGCACGACCATGCATCGCCGGATGCTTCGTCGTCGTAATGAGTTGCCAGCGGGCGCGCGTCACGCGGACGCGGAAGCCCAACGGCGTGAGCGCCTCGAAGAGGATGTGCTCGTCCACAGGGGATCACGTTCCCCAGTCGGTGGCAGGACCTTCCTACAACCCCGGCAGCTTCAGCCCGCCGGTGAGCGCGCCGAGCTTGCGCTGGGCTAGCTCCTGCGATTTGGTGACGGCGTCATTGAACGCCGTCACCAGCAGGTCTTCGAGCAGCCCCACGTCATCGGGATCGACCGCCTCGGGCGCGAGCTTGACGGCGTGCAGCCGCTGCTGCCCGTCGATGACCACCGCGACGGCGCCGCCGCCGGCCGTGACCTCAAGGCGCTCGCTCGCCAGCTCCTCCTGCACCTTGGCGAGGCGCACCTGCATCTCGCGGAGCATCTTGTTCATGTTCGTCACCTCTCATCTCCCTCGCTGTCAGATGGCTGCTCGGCCCGGGTCTCCCTCGCTACCGGCTGGCTGCTCGGCCCCGGCGTTGTCGCGCACGCGGAGCAGGCTCTTGACGTGCCCGCCCATCGTCGCCAGCGCCTCGCGCACCAGCGGATCGTCCAGCGCGCTGCTGGGCCGCTCATCGGCTGCGTCGACGCGCGCGCACTCGATGCGCCAGCGCTCGCGGCACACGGCGGCGATAGCCTCCTCGATGATGATGCGCCGCTTGGGATCGTCGAGGAACGCGCGGTGGAAGTCGTAGCGAAACCCCAGCAACAGCCGGCCCTGCCCGCCGCCAACGACGCGGCTATCGCGCAGCACCGCCTGGCTGCGCCGGTCGCGTTGGCCGACGGCCTCGATCACCTGCGGCCTGGCGCGCCGAATGGGCTCGATTTCTTCGCCGGGCGTGAGCGCGCTCGGCGGCGCCTGGCCAACGGCCGCGTCATCCGCTGGCGCGTCGCCCGCCGCGACGCCGGCCGGCGGCTGGCCCGGCTCGCCGCCGAGCGGCGGCCGCTCCGAGGACACGCGCGGCGAGGCCGCCGGCGCAGCGGGCGCGGCGTGCGCGATCGGCGCCGGGAGGGTGGATGGCGTCGCCCTCGGAGGGCCGCTGGCCAGCACGGCGCGGCGCGGCGGAGCGGCGCGGGCGTCGCGCGCGGACGCCGCGGCCTCGCGCGCCCACGGGGCTGCCTCCCCAACCGCCTGGGGCGCCGGCGCGCTCAGCGCCTCGACGCAGGCCAGCTCCACGCCGAGCTGCGGCATGGCCAGGCTCCGCAGCGGCAGCTCGCTCAGCGCGAAGAGGCGCACCCAGCGCACGAGCGCGTCCGGCGTCGTGGCCCGCGCCAGGGCGGCCGCGCGCTCACGCTCTTCGCGCGGAAGGTCGGCCAGCGCGTGCTCGTCCGCGGCCACGGCCACCAGGAGCAGCGCCCGGAGCGTGCGCACCACCTCGCGCCCAAACTGCGTGAAGTCGGCGCCGCGCTCCGCGAGCTCGTGGACCAGCCGCAAGGCGCCGCCGGAATCGCCTTCGACCAGGCGCTCGACGAGCGCCAGAGCGCCGGCGCTGGTGCCCACGCCGATCGCCGCCTCGACCTCCGCTGCCGTCAGCCCCTCGACCGGCGCGGACGCAGCGAGCTGGTCCAGCAGACTCTCGGCGTCGCGCAGGCTGCCCTCGCTGGCGCGGGCGATGGCCAGCAGCGCCGCCGGGTCGGCCTGGATGCCCTCACGCTCGCAGATCGTCGCCAAGTGCTCGACGGTCAGCGCCTGCGGGATGGGGCGGAAGTCGAGCCGCTGGCAACGCGAGCGAATGGTGATCGGAATGCTGTCAGGCGACGTGCTGGCGAGGACGAAGACCACGTGCGGCGGCGGCTCCTCGAGGGTCTTCAGAAGGGCGTCGAACGCGGGCTTGGTGAGCTGGTGCGCCTCGTCGACGATGTAGAACTTCAGTCGCCCTTGCGTCGGGGTGAAGAGCACGTTGTCACGCAGGACACGAATGTCATCGATGCCGCGGTTCGATGCGGCGTCGATCTCGATGACGTCGAGGCACGCGCCGGCGGTGATGGCCTCGCAGATCGGGCAAGCATTGCACGGCTCGCCGCGCCCGTCGTTCGTATCGCAGTTCGCGGCTTTGGCGAGAATACGCGCCGTCGAGGTCTTGCCCGTGCCGCGCGGGCCGCAGAATAGGTAGGCGTGAGCCAGCCGCGCCTGGCGCAGCGCGTTCAGTAGCAGGCGGGTGACGTGCTCCTGGCCGACGAGCTCGGCGAAGGACTGCGAGCGCCAGCGTCGGTAGAGCGCCTGGGTCTGCACGTTCGGGCCTCTCCTTCCGCGCCGATGCTCAGCCGCCGCCGAGCGGTGGGAACACGACGAGGCGGTCCCCGTCGCGCACGGCCTGCGCCAGGTCGACGAAGTCGCCGCCGCGCGCGATGCGCCAAACCTCCTCGGCCCGCAAGCCGGCCGCGGCCACGACGTCGGCCACCGATGCACCGTAGCCCACGTCCACGCGCGCTGAGCGGCCGTCGACGTCGGTCGCCACGCGACGCAGTGCCCCGTGGAGCTCGACGGCGACGATCACGCCGCGCCCTCGGGCCGGCGGAGCCGCGCGACGATGCCGGCACGCGCGTCCACCACTTCGGCGCGGCCGCGATCGTGGAGCTGCGCGACCAGCTCGGCCCATGAGATCGCCAGCGGCGGCTCCCCAGCCCGTAGGCAGAGGTGCAGGCCGGCCGCGGCCGTAGCCTCGACCAGCTCCTGCGGCAAGCCGACGCGCAGAATGTCGCGCGCCTCCGCCTGCCGGCCGACACGTAGCTCGACGGTGCCGGCGGATGGGCGGAGGTCGAGCAGGGCCAGGCCCTCCTCGGGCCGGAGCGCGCCCGCGGCGACGAGCCTGAGGATCTCGCGCTGCTGATCGCTCGCCACACCTGTCCCCTGCTGCGCATGCTACCAGGCTGGCTCCGCCCGTCAATGCGCGCGGAGCCAGCGCGCTTGACAGCGACGATCCGCAATGTGTAACGTGACTCCCAGTGCCCACGCGCACTGCGCGCGGCGCTCGCTGGGGGGATGGCATGGGTTGGCCGGCCGTGATCCGCTGCTCACTCGTAGCGCTGTGCATCGGCGCGCTCACACCGCGGCCCGCCGTGGCGCAAAGCCCGGCCGAGGTCACGCTGGAGATCGTGCACGCGGCGACCTACCACCTCCCGACCGCCGGCGGGGCAATGTACTACGCCGTGGCCGAGGCCCGCAATCCTGGCGACGCCGTCGTCGGCGACGTGGTCGTGCGGCTGGTGGGCTACCGCGCCGATGGCAGCGTCGTCGGCGAGGCGAAAGGCTACGCCCTCGTGCCGGCGCTGCGGCCGGGTGAGAGCGGCCCGGTCGTCGTCGTCATGGCTCAGGCGCAGCCAGGCGAAGTGGCGCGGCACGAGCTGAGCGTCGTCGGGCGCGCCGGAGCGCCCGAGCCCTTTGCGCCGAGCCTGCGGCTGCTCGGCGCCGATCGCATCTGGGAGTCGCCGGGCAAGCGCTACCTCGTGGGCGAGCTGGTGAGCGGCGCGGCCGAGACGATCGGTGATTTGGCCATCGTGGCCGGCTTCTACAGCACCGATGGCCGGCTGCTGCATGTCGTGCGCGCGCCGGCGCTCGTGCAGCCGATCGCCGCCGGGCAGCGCACGCCTTTCCTCGTCGAGGTGCCGCCGGACCCGACGGTCAACTCATGGCGTCTCTGGTACGTGGCGGCGCGCTTCGTCGGCCACCCGGTCCCGCTGGCAGTGCGCGTGGCGACGGCCGACGCCGACGACTACGGGCGCGTCGTCGTCAGCGCGGTCGTGACCAACCAGTCGAGCGCTGCGGCGCGCGACCTGCGCGCGGTGGCCATCTTGCGCGACGCCCAAGGACGCATCGTGAACGTCGGCGCGCTCGACCCTCTCGCCGGGACCAAAGAAGTGCCGGGTTACGGCGAGGAGACGCTGCGGCTGGTGGCCGACGCGCAGCCGGGCTTCGCCTCGATCGAAGTGCGCGCGGCGTCGAGCACGGCCCTCCTGCTAGCGCCGGAGCGCTTCGGCACGTTCTTCCCCATCGTCCATCGCCCCGAGGTCCCCCGGGCGGCCGACGAAACCTCGCATGAGGATCAAGGATAACGCCTGAGGATCAAGGATAACGAATGAGGATCAAGGATGACGACGACGTTGCGCGCGACCCGCAGGCTGCTCCTTGTCCTCCTGGCGCTGGCCATCGCGCTGGGGTCGCTGCCGTCGGCCGCGGCGGCCGGGGACAACCGCGACCCCGAGGATGGCATCCGCCGCATACCGCTGGGCAATGGGCTGACGTATCAGGAGCTGAAGCGTGTCCTGTCGTCGGACGAGGAGCAGACGGTGATCGTCCAGCTCCGCGAGCCGCCGGCGGCCCGCTACCGCGACGTGCGCTTCTCCGGCGCGCCGCTCCAGCGGCCGGAGCCGCAGGGCAAGATCAACCTGGAGAGCCTGGAGGTCCGCGCGTACGAGGCGTACCTCGCGGAGCGCCGCGAGCTCTTCCGCCAGGCGCTCGCGGCGCAGCAGATTCGGACCGAAGTGCTGCACGAGTACGCAGTCGCTCTGAACGGGCTGGCGGTCAGCGTCCGCGGGCGCGACATCCCGGGGCTCGTGCGCACGTCCGGCGTGCGCGGGGCGACGCTGAGCCGGCGCATCTACCCGCTCTTAGCGCAGAGCGTGCCGCTCATCGGCGCCCCGCAGGTCTGGGAACAGCTTGGCGGCCAGGCCAACGGCGGTGCGGGGATGAAGATCGCCATCGTCGACACGGGCATCGATCCGAAGCATCCCTTCCTGCGCGACGACAGCCTTCAA
>JACQUS010000076.1 GCA_016210125.1 Chloroflexota bacterium
CCCCATACTCCTCGACGCGCTCCATCGGGATTTGGCGCAGAGCCTTGAGGACCTTCACCTTCTCGTCGCGCACCGGGTCGGGGTCGAACGCCGCAGGCGGCTCCATCGCCACCAGCGCGAGAAGCTGCAGCATATGATTCTGCACCATGTCTCGCAGCGCGCCCGACTCCTCGTAATAGCCGCCGCGCCGCTCGACGCCGATGCTCTCGGCCACGGTGATCTGCACGAGGTCGATGTGCTGTTCTCCCCACACCGGCTCCCAGAGCCGGTTGGCGAAGCGGAAGGCCAAAATGTTCTGCACCGTCTCCTTGCCGAGGTAGTGGTCGATGCGGAAGATTTGCTCCTCGCTGAAGACTGCCTGCACCTGACGGTTGAGAGCCCGCGCGCTGGCCAGGTCGCGCCCGAACGGCTTCTCGATGACGATGCGCGCCCAGCTCGTCGGCTGGCCGCCGTGCTGGAGGGTCGCCGCGCCGAGGCCGTGCACGATGCGCGTGAAGACGCTCGGCGGCGTCGCCAGGTAGAAGAGGTAGTTGCCCTGCGTGCCCAGGCGCCGGTCCAGCTCCGCCAGGCGGTCGCGCAGCGTCTCGTACGCCGCAGCATCGTCGTAGGAGACGCGCTGGTAGAAGATACGGCTGGCGAAGCTCTCCCACACGACCGGGTGCACCGGTGCGCTGCGGGCAAAGCGGTTAGCCGCGGCGCGCAGCTCCTCGCGGAAGCCGTCGTGGCTGTACTCTTGCCGGCCCAAGCCAAGCACGGCGAACTCCGCCGGCAAGTAGCGGCCCAGCGCAAGCTGGTAGAAGGCCGGAATGAGCTTGCGACTCGTCAGGTCGCCAGTGGCGCCGAAGATGACCACCACACACGGCGGCGCCGTCCGCCCGGGCCGCGCGCCGGCACGCAGGAGATTCGGTAGCTCGACGGTCGCTTCCATCCCCGGCTCTCCTCGCGGCTCACCGCCGCACGTTGTAGCAACCGCTCCGACGAACATGGCCCTGGCGGGTTGCCCCCTACTCCGACTCCGTCGCCGCCCGCCGCACGGCGTGGCCGCCGAACTCGCGGCGCAGCGCGGCGATCACCTTATCCCCGAAGCTTTCGTCCTGGCGCGAGCGGAAGCGCTGCAACAGCGACAGCGTGATGACCGGCGCCGGCACGTCATACTCGATGGCCGCCTGCACCGTCCAGCGCCCCTCGCCGCTGTCCTCGACGTAGCCGCGAATCTCGACGAGGGCCGGGTCGCGCTCGAACGCGCGCTCGGCCAACTCCAGCAGCCACGAGCGCACGACGCTACCGCGATTCCACAGCGCGGCGAGCTGGTGCAGGTCGAAGCCGAATGGCGCGCGCTCCAGGACAGCGAAGCCCTCGCCGTAGGCCTGGAGCATGCCGTACTCGATGCCGTTGTGGATCATCTTGGCGAAGTGGCCCGCGCCCACCGGCCCCACGTGCGCGTAGCCACCCTCCGGCGCTAATGTCCGCAGCGCCGGCTCGGCATAGCGGACGTCCTCCGCAGCCCCGCCGACCATCACACAGTAGCCCAGCTCCAGCCCCCAGATGCCGCCGCTCGTCCCGCAGTCGACGAAGCGCAGCGCGCGCTCGGCCAACCATGCGGCGCGTCGCTGCGAGTCCTTGTAGAACGAGTTGCCACCGTCGACGAACAGGTCGCCCGGCTGCGCCAAAGGAGCCAGCGTCGCCAGCATGTCGTCCACCGGCTGGCCGGCCGGGACCATCAGCCAGACGAGCCGCGGCGGCGTGAGCGCGGCCATCAGCTCGGACGGGCTGTAGGCCCCGCGTGCGCCCTGCTGCACCGCCGTGTCGACGGGCCCGCGGCTGCGGTTGTAGGCCACCACGCTGTGCCCGCCCCGCAGCAGGCGCTGGACCATGTTCGCGCCCATGCGCCCTAGGCCGACTATACCAAGCTCCACGGCGTCCCTCCTACTCGCTCCGCAGCCGACGCACGAGCCGGCGCGCCTCCTCGGCCACGTGCTCCGGCGTGAACCCGAACTCCGCCAGGATGCGCTCGAAGGGCGCAGATGCGCCGTAGCGCGCTAGGCCGACCGTCAGCCCGTCGTCGCCAACATAGCGGCACCAGCCGAACGGCACCGCCGCCTCTACGGCGATGCGCGCGCGCACCGTCGGCGGTAGCACCTTGGCACGATACTCCGGCGCCTGGCGCTCGAACAGCTCCCAGCTCGGGAAGCTGACCACGCGCGCACGCACGCCGTCCTGCGCCAGAAGATCACGCGCGGCCATGATCACCTGCAGCTCCGAGCCCGAGGCCATCAGGATCAGGTCTGGCCGTCCGTCCTCGGCGTCCGCCAGCACGTAGGCGCCGAGGCGGAGGCGCTCGGCCGGCGCCAGGCGCTCGCGATCAAGCACGGCCAGCTTCTGCCGACTGAGGATCAGGGCCGTCGGGCCGTCGGTGCGCTCCAGCGCGACGCGCCAGGCCTCGACGGCCTCGTTGGCATCGCCAGGCCGGATGAGCAGCAGGTTGGGGATGGCCCGCAGCGCCGCCAGGTGCTCGACGGGCTGGTGCGTCGGCCCGTCCTCGCCCAGCCCCACGCTGTCGTGCGTGAAGACGTAGATGACCGGCTGCTCCATCATCGCCGCTAGGCGGATGGTCGGGCGCATGTAGTCCGAGAAGATCAGGAACGTGCCGCCGAAGGGCCGCAATCCGCCGTGCAAGCACAGACCGCTGAGGATGGCGCCCATGGCGTGCTCGCGGACGCCGAAGTGCAAGTTGCGCCCCTCGGGCGCGTCGCGCTGGAAGGACGGGACGCCCTTCAGCGCCGCCTCGGTCGAGGTGGCCAGGTCGGCCGAGCCGCCCACCAGCTCCGGCAGCCGCCCGGCCAGCGCGCTCAGCGTGCGCCCGGAGGCGAGGCGGGTGGCCATGCCGCCCTCGGCGGCGGAGAACCTGGGCAGGTCAGCGTCCCAGTCCGGCGGCAGCTCACGCGCCTGGCGGCGCTGCCACTCCGCGGCCAGGTCAGGGTGGGCGACGGCGTACGCGGCGAGACGCTCAGCCCACGCGGCCTCCAGCGCCGCGCCACGCGCCTGCGCCAGTCGGAAGTACTCGAGCACGCCGTCGGGGGTGTAGAACTCACGGTCCGGTGGGAAGCCCAGCCGCTCCTTGGTCTTGCGCACCTCCTCGGCGCCCAGCGGCGCGCCGTGGGCCGCCGACGTGTCCTGCTTCGTCGGCGCGCCGTGGGCGATGTGCGTCCGCGCGACAATCAGCGACGGCCGCTCCAGCTCGGTCTGCGCCGCACGGATCGCCGCGTCGACCGCCGGGAGGTCGTTGCCGTCGACGCGCTGGACATGCCAGTGGTAGGCCTCGAAGCGTCGCGCAACGTCCTCGGAGAAGGCCAGGGCCGTCGGGCCGTCGATGGTGATGCGGTTGTCGTCGTACAGGTAGATGAGCTTGCCCAGCCCGAGATGGCCGGCCAGTGAGGCGGCCTCGCTGGCCACGCCCTCCATCAGGTCGCCGTCCGAGACGATGGCGTAGGTGTGATGGTCGACGAGGGCGAAGCCGGGGCGGTTGAACCGCGCGGCGAGCATGCGCTCGGCGATGGCCATGCCGACGCCGTTGCCGAAGCCCTGGCCCAGCGGGCCGGTCGTCGTCTCGATGCCGGGCGTCAGCCCATGCTCCGGGTGGCCAGGCGTCCGGCTGCCCCACTGGCGGAAGCGCTGGAGCTCCTCCAGCGGCAGGTCGTAGCCCGTGAGGAACAGCATGCTATACAAAAGCATCGATCCGTGACCCGCCGAGAGCACGAAGCGGTCACGGTTCGCCCAGCGCGGGTTGCGCGGGTTGTAGCGCATATGCCGCGTCCAGAGCGTGCAGGCTATGGACGCGACACCCATCGGCAGGCCAGGGTGCCCCGACTTGGCGCGCTCCACGGCATCCATCGCCAGAACGCGGATCGTGTTGATCGCCCGCTCTTGAAGCTCCGCGCTCACGGGCGCGCTCGTCTCGCTCGGTGTGCTCACTCCCGCCCCCCGGTACTAGTGATGAGTGATGAGTGATGAGTGATGAGTGATAAGTGACGAGCGGGATGCACAACGGACTCATCACTCGTGACGCATCACTCGTCGCTTCGTGCAATGCTACCACAGGCAGCCCGGCGGCCCCTATTATCCATAGGCGGCGCGGTTGTCGCCGCGCGCCGTGGCGACCTATACTCGGCTGGACAAAAAGCCCGGAGGGAAAACGGTGAGCGCGTTGCTGGAAGGGCTTCCGTGTGAGCAGAAATTTCGCAGCCAGGGCCGGACGATCGGCGAAGGCGACCTCGCGCTCCTCACCAACCTGACCTGGACGACCAGCGAGCTGCACACGAACGCCGAGCACATGAAGCAGACGCCGTTCGGCGAGCGCATGCTCGCCGGCCCCTGCGTCGTCGCCTGCATGGTCGGCCTGGCCGGGACGAGCGGCTTCCGCCAGGCCTTGCACGCCGCCAATGCGCGGCTGCTGGCGATGCTCGGCATGGAGAACGTGCGCTTCACCGCGCCGGTGCTGCCGGGCGACACCGTCTGGGTGGAGACCGAGATCGCCGACGCGCGCGAGACGAGCAGCCCGAAGCGCGGCGTCATGCGCATCCAGGAGCGTGGCTACAAGCAGACGGGCGAGCAGGTCTGCGAGTACCTGCGGATCGCGCTGTTCGAGCGCACCACATAGAGCAGATCTCGCAAAGATTGAGCAGCCGAGCGAGCGTCGAGACGTAGGGCGGGGGCTTGTCCGCCGCTCGCCAGAGTCGAGTCTTCGACCGATGGGGAGCGGTCGGAGACAAGCCCCGACCCTACGTTGCCTCGCCCGATCGCATGCTCAACGCTTGCCAGAAGCGCTGTAAACGCAGGCCCGGCGGCCGGAAGTACAGGAGCGGTGGGCCGCCGTGTCCGTCACGCCGATGGCGGCCCACAGCTCGCGCACCTGCGCAGCGCAGCGCGGCGCGTGGGGCGCCGCCGTTCGGACGCGGAGCCGCTGCGCGGTACGGAGGGCATTGAGGCGTGATCCTGCGACCCGGCGGGCCGCCGGCGGCGCGCCCGCCGCGCTGCCCGCGCTGCACCAGCCCGCGGCTGCGCGACCGCGTGGCCGGCCTCGACCACGTGCTGCTCCAGCTCGTCCTCGTGTTCACCGCCGGCGCGCTGCTGGCCGTCATCCTGCGGCAGCCGCGCGCCCTGCTCTTCGGCGCGGCGGCGGCAGCCCTTTGGTTCGTCCTCCTGCGCCCCGACCGCACCCTCCTGCGGCGCTCCTGGGCCTGTCTCGACTGCGGCTACGATCCGGCGCGGCAGCCGTAAGCGACCTCAGCGCGGCGTGCGCTTGCGGCGACGCTCGCCATCCTGCCGCGGCCGATAGTCGCGCGCGTTCTCCAGCAGGATGATCTCGCCGAGCGCGCGGTCGCTCAGCCGCGAGGCGATGCGGTCGTCGAGGTCGTCGAGTCGGCGGTTGGTCGTCACCACCGTCGGCAGCTCGTTGTTGTAGCGATGGTTCAAGAGCTGGTAGAGCTTCTCCTGCGCCCACGACGAGGCGTGCTCGGTGCCGAGGTCGTCGAGCACGAGGAGCGGCGTCGTGCGCACGGCCTCGAACAGGTCGTCGTACTGAATGGGACTGCTCGGCGCGAACGTCGCGCGCAGGTGGTCCAGCAGGTCTGGAACGACGGTGAAGAGCACCTTGGAGTTGCGACTGACGGCCTCGTTGGCGATGGCCGCTGCCAGGTGCGTCTTGCCGCAGCCGAATGGGCCGCAGAGCACCAGCCAGCCCATGGGGTCCTGCGCATACTGGCGGCAGCGCTCGTAAGCGTGGCCGACGCCGGGCAGGCGGGGGTCGAAGGTGGCGAAGGTCTTGCTGCGGAACGGCTCCAGATTCGAGAGGCGCAGCAGCTCCTCGAACTTGCGCTCCTCCTCCTGTCGATCCAGGCACTCGCAGCGAAACGCGCGCCCGAACATGGGGTGGCCTACCGGCACGTCGAGGCTCACCCAGCCAGCGCCGGCGCAGACGAGGCACACGCCGGCGGCCGGCAGCGGGCGCTCAGCGACGCGATGGTCCGGGCCACCTGGTCGAGCGCCGACCATCACCTCGCCAACGCGCTTCATCGCTCCGTCCCTCGCTTTCCCAGCGCTCGAGAATGCGGCGCACATAGCGCCAGCTACGTCGATTATATGCCACAGCCTCGCGCATGGCGTCCTCGATCCACTCGCGCGGGTAGCGCCGCGCGCACTCGGCTAGCTCCTCGGCGATGAGCGGCGTGAGCAGCCCAATGTTCTGCTCGTACAGCGCGAAGATCGTCGGCCGGTCGGGGCTCGGTCGGCCGGGCGGGGTCACGTCAAGCACGACTTGGTCGAGGTCCAGCTCGCGCCGCCGCAGGCGCTCCAGCGTCCGGCGGCCGTGGGCGGAGTTGACGAGGTAAATGTCGTCTGGCTGCCCACCGAGCTCGGCCCGCGCGTGCAGGAGCGTCCCGCGTGCGACAGCGCGGTCGAGCCCGCTGCGCAGCGCGGCGCGTCCGGCGTCGCCCGGCGCCACGAGTGGGGCCAGCCCGCTGTCGGCCGACAGCTCGCGCCAGGTGGCGAGCTTCACGCTCCCGGGCTTGTGCTGGAGGAACCAAAGGAGCCCAAGCGTCGCCTTCAGCTCGGCCAGGTCGTCGATCTGGCCGAGGAGCTGGCTGAACAGCAGATCGGGGACGGGCACGACGCTCAGGCGGCCGGCCGGGAAGCCAGGAAACGGCGCGTCGGCCATGGCCCGCTACTCGGGCTGGCGGAAGCGCTCAAGGTCGGCGAAGCGCGTCTGCTGGGGGAAGAAGCGCAGCTCCAGCGTGGCCGTGGGTCCGTGGCGGTGCTTGGCCACGATGATCTCGGCAATGTTCTTCTTGTCCGTATCCGGTTTGTACAGCTCCTCGCGGTGCAGGAAGACCACCACGTCGGCATCCTGCTCGATCGACCCCGACTCCCGCAGGTCGCTGAGGATCGGCTTGTGGTCAGCGCGCGACTCGACGGCGCGCGAGAGCTGCGAGAGCGCGACGATCGGCACGCTCAGCTCGCGCGCCAAGGCTTTTAGCCCGCGCGAGATCTCGGCGACCTCCTGGACACGATTCTCGGCCCCCCGGCCGTGCATGAGCTGGAGGTAGTCGACGATGACGAGCTGGATGTCCGCCTCGGCCTTCAGCCGCCGCGCCTTGCTGCGGACCTCCAAGACCGTCAGGTTCGCCGTGTCGTCGACGTAGATCGGCGCCTCGGCCAGGGCGCCGAACGCCTGGCTGATCAGGTGCCACTCGTGCTCGTTGATGAAGCCTGTCCGCAGGCGGTGTGAGTCGACCTTCGACTCGCTCGACAGCAGGCGCTGGACAACCTGCTCGACCGACATCTCGAGGCTGAACACGGCCACCGGCAAGCGCTGGTGCATGGCCACGTGGTGGGCGATACCCAGGACGAACGCCGTCTTGCCGACACTCGGCCGCCCGGCGACGATGACCAGATCGGATGGATGGAGGCCGGCCATCAGCCGGTCGAGGTCGCGGTAGCCCGTCGGCACGCCGATGACTTCGCCCTTGTGCTGGTGCAGGTAGTCGAGCTGGTCGAAATAGCTCCGCAGCGCTTCGTGCAGTGCGACGAAGTCCCGCTTGCTGCGCCGCCGCGCGACGGCGAAGAGGGCCTGCTCGGCCTTGTCCAGCGCCTCGGCGACCTCATTGCGCTCGTCGAAGCCGATGCCCGCGATCTGCTCGGCAGCGCGAATGAGCCGCCGCAGCACGGCGCAGCGCTCGACGATGCGCGCGTAGTGCTCGACGTGCACCGAGGTGGGCACGGCCGCCGAGAGCACGGCGAGGAAGCCCACGCCGCCGATCTCGTCCAGCGTTTCCTGGCGCTGGAGCTCGTCGGCGATGGTCAGCACGTCCACCGCGTCGCCGCGCTGGTAGAGCGCTAGCGCGGCGCCGTAAACGAGGGCGTGCTTCGGCACATAGAAGTCCTCGCGCTGGAGAAACGTGGCCACCTTCTCGATAGCGGCGCGGTCGATGAGCAGCGACCCCAGGAGGGCGATCTCAGCCTCGCGGTTGTGCGGCGGCAAGCGCTCGACGACCGCCTGCGTCTGCTCCACCGCTGCTCCCTTGCCCGAGCTACGCGCTCGCCTGTCTCGCCACGCACACCGCTGCGACGTGAATCACCTGGTGGCCCGCCGCACTGGCCATCCCACCGGCCATCCCATCGAATCACCACCTGCTCGGCTATGCCCGAGGCCGCACGACACCGCCGCGCCGCCCGCCGCTCGTGAGCGCAGGGCCTCACCGCAGCATTTTTCTCCAGAAGCGGCCGCTGCGCTTCACCAGGCGCTTGCGCACCAAGTGCTTCGCTATCCGCCCTGGGTTGCCCGACAGGACGATGCGGGTCGTATTGACGACGCTCGCCGACCGCCAGAGCAGGCGCGCCAGCTTGCCCAGCACGGCGGCCCTCCTGTCCGTTCCCGCGCTACATCGCGGGAAGCACTCTCACTCCCGCGCGGCGGCGCACCGAGGGCTCCGCATCTCGGCGCTGCGCGGCTATTCAGTGCCCACGTGCCCTCGCCCGGCCAACGCTACTCCGGCTCGACGACGACCCGAATCTTGGGCGTGATGTCGCGCGCCAAGCGCACCGTGACCGTGTGCGTGCCGAGCGTCTTGATCGGCTCGGGTAGGTCCAGGTCGCGCTTGTCGATCTCGTGCCCAACGGCGCGGCTCAGCCGCTCGGCTATCTCATGGGCGTGGATCGACCCGTACAGCCGCTGCTCGGCGGCGCGGGCACGGAAGCGGACCTCCACGCCCTCGACGCGCCGGCCCAAGGTACGAGCCTCGTCGGCCCGCTGGGCAGTCCGCCGCTCCACGGCCGCGCGCCGCCGCTTGAGCTGCTCGAGTGCCGCTTCGGTGGCCACGATGGCCAGATTGCGCGGCAGCAGATAGTTGCGCGCGTACCCCGCGCTGACCTCTTTGACCTCGCCGGTGTGCCCGAGGTTGGGCACGTCCTCCACCAGTACGATCTTCACGACGCCGTCCTCGACCTGCGCTTCATGTGCGACGATAAGGCTGCGGCCCGCGGCAGTCAAGCCCGCCACGAAGAATTCTGGCGGGCGGCGCTCGGCCGGCCCAGCCCAAGGCAGCCACCAAAGGGGGCTTCGCCCCCTTTGGGAACCTTTCCCGGGGTGGGGCGGGGTAGCCGCGAGGGATATTTCAGGGGAGACAGCGCCCCTGGCGCCTGGTATAAATCGGCAGGTGCACGCGGCCGGGCGCCAGCCCTCGCCGCACGATCGCTACGGAGGTGCGCACATGCGGCAGCGCGATCCTGATTTCGGCCTGAGCGAGGAGCAGCGGCTCTGGCGGGCCACCGTCCGCGCATTCGCCGAGCGCGAGGTCGCGCCGCTCGTGGACGAGGCCGAGCGCAGCGGCACCTTCCCGCGCCAGCTCTGGCGCCGCCTGGGCGCGCTGGGCTACCTCTGCCTCACCTTCTCGCCTGACTACGGCGCCGCCGGCGCCGACCTCGTCAGCGACGCCATCCTCTGCGAGGAGATGGGCCGCGTCTGCGCCGGCATCGCCGCTGGCGTCATGGTGCACTGCGGGCTAGCGACGAAGATCATCGACGACTTCGGCACCGCGGAGCAGAAGCAGCGCTACCTCGTCCCGGCCATCCGTGGCGAGAGGGACTTCGCCTTCGCGCTCACCGAGCCGGGCGCCGGCTCGGACGCGGCGAACATCCAGATGCGCGCGCGCCGCGAGGGCGACCATTACGTTCTCCACGGCACCAAGATGTTCATCACCAACGCACCCTGCGCCGACTGCTTCACCGTCGCCGCGCGCACGGGCGACGCCGGAGCCAAGGGCGTGAGCATCTTCATCGTGGAGCGCGACGCGCCCGGCCTGACCGTGGCGCGCAAGCTGGAGAAGATGGGTAACCACTCGGCCGAAACCGGCGAGGTGGTCTTCGACCAGTGCACCGTGCCGGCGGCGAACCTCGTCGCGCAAGAGAACGACGGCTGGCGGCTGCTGATGAGCAACTTCGAGCCCGCGCGGGTGGTCCACGCCGCGCGGACCCTGGGCTTGGCCGAGGCGGCCCTGGCCGCGGCGGCCAAATACGCTACCGAGCGCGTGGCCTTTGGGCAGCCCATCGCCAAGTTCCAGGCCATACGCCACAAGCTGGCACGCATGGCGACCAAGCTCGACGCCGCGCGGCTGCTCGTCTACCGCGCGGCGCAGATGCACGACCAAGGCCTGCCCTGCGGGCTCGAAGCCTCTATGGCCAAGCTCTTCGTGAGTGAAGTGGCCGAGCAGGTCACCGGCGATGCGGTGCACATCCACGGCGGCTACGGCTACATCCGCGACTTCCCTGTCGAGCGCTACTTCCGCGATGCCAAAGTGTACACTATCACCGAGGGCACGTCGGAGATCCAGTGCTCGATCATCGCCCGGCAGCTCGGCCTCTAGGTGTCCGATGCCCGCACCCTTGCGCCGCGCCGCGCAGGCCATCCTCGCACATCCGCCGGTCGGCCTCTTCACCGACATCGACGGGACCATCGCGGCGCTCGCCCCGCGCCCGGACCTGGCGCACGTCGATCGGCGGGCGCGCGACACCCTGGCACGCCTGGCAGGGACGCTCGCGGCCGTCGTCGTGCTGACCGGCCGCCCGGCAGCCGAGGCGCAGCGGATGGTCGGCGTTGACGGCCTGATCTACATCGGCAATCACGGGCTGGAGCGACTCGAGGGCGGCCGGCTGGCGCGCCCAGCGGCGTCCGAGATGGCAACGGACGCGCTCGCCGCGATCAGTCCGCGGTTGGAGGAGGCGCTGCGCGACCAGCCAGGCATCCTGCTCGAGCCCAAAGGGCCGCTCCTCGGCATCCACTACCGCAACGCGCCCGACCCGGCGGCGGCCCGAGCGCGCATCCTCGCCGCCTGCGCCGCGCTGGCGCCAGGCAGTCTGCGCGTGGCCGAGGGCAAGCAGGTCGTCGAGCTGCAGCCAGCCGTCGCCTTCGACAAGGGCCTGGCGCTGCGCGCTATCGTCGCCGAGCGCGGGCTGCGCGGCATGGTCGTTCTGGGTGACGACCGCACCGACCTCGAGGCGTTCGCCGCAGCGCAGGCGCTGCGCGAGACGGGTGGCTGCCGGGCGCTGCTGGTCGGCGTCGCCGGGCCCGAGCCGCTGGCCGAGATCGCCGCGGCGGCCGACTACCTGTTGCCGGACGTGCACGAGGTCGTAAAGTTCTTGGCCTGGCTGGCCGATTCAGGCGAGCGGTAGGCCCAACCCCAAAGAGGCGGTCGTACTGGCGACTCCAGCGCCGTCCGCGTCCACTTCGTCGAACCCCTTGCTCACTGCGGTCACCCCACCCGACCTCTCATACGGATTACGTCGGTGTCCTTCCGCCACTGTCATGCTGAGCCGGAGCGGAACGGAGGCGAAGCATCCGCAGCCTGTTCGCCCGCACGCCAAAAGGTGGCGGATGCTTCGCGCCCTGCGGGCGCTCAGCATGATAGAAAAGGGGAGCATTCATACGGAATCGCTATTGAAGAGTTGCCGCTGAGGGGGCTACCGCCTCGTTTGCATCCCAAGTCCGGCTGAAGACTTGCGCTTTCGTCTTGCGTTGCCGAGCGCGCTTTTCTACCTCACCCCCGTCGCCCTCTCCGCTTGCGGAGAAGGAGAGAAGAGGGGGCGTGGTCACACGCCCATGAACAGGCCACCCGAGACATATAGGCAGTGCCCGGTGATGTAGTCGGCGTCGTCGGATGCCAAGAAAAGGATCGGCGGGGCGACGTCCTCCGGTTGGGCGACATAGCCGAGCGGCAGGTCGGCCAGCGTCCGCTGGGCGAAGCGCGGGTCGCTGCGCACCACCTCGGTCATCCGCGTCTCGA
>JACQUS010000077.1 GCA_016210125.1 Chloroflexota bacterium
GTGCAGGCGCGGAAGGACGCGGTGCGCGCCGGCCTCGGCGTGGCGATCCTCGGCAAGACGAGCGTGCTGCCGGGCGCACGGGGTACGGGCCTGCTGACGCGCCCGCTCTCGCCGGCCATCTATCGCGGCATCGGCCTGGCCTCTCGCTCGGGGCGCACCCCAGATCCGCTGGTGGCCGCCTTCGGCCAGACAGCATTGGCGACGGCCATACAGTTGGGCTGCAAGCCGGCCGAGGACGCGCTGCCAGCCGGCTACGGCGCGCCGCCCACCTCGACGCCGGCCCAGCGCTCGTAGAGCTTGACCAGCGACTGGTTGGGCGTGCCGCTGCCCAGCTCGGCCATACCCACGGCGATGAGCTGCTGGATCAGGTGCGCGATAGGCATCGGGACCGACTGCTCGCGGCCGGCCGTCGTGGCGATCTGCACGTCTTTGTGCAGCAGCTCGATGGTCATGCCGCCGCGGGGGCTGAAGTCGCGCTTCATGACGAACATCGGGAAGCGCCGCTCGGTGGAGAAGTTGCGCCCCGAGCCAGCCTGGATCACTTCGAGCAAGCGCGCCGGGTCGAGGCCGGCCTTGGTGGCCACCACGGTGGCCTCGGCCGTGGCCAAGAAGCCCACGGCGAGCAAGAAGTTGTTGAGCGACTTCGTTAGGTGGCCGGAGCCGATCGGCCCCATGTGGAACAGATGGCGTCCGAAGGTCCCGAGTAGCGGCCTGTAGTGCTCGAAGAGCGCCTGGTCGCCGCCGACCATCACCGCCAGGCTGCCCTCCTCGGCGCCGACCACGCCGCCGGCCACCGGCGCGTCAAGCATGTGGATGCCGCGCTCGGCCAGCGCCTCGGCGATGCGCACCGTGGCCGACGGCTGCCCGCTCGTCAGATCGAGCACCACGGTGCCGGGTGCTGCGCCGTGGACGATGCCGTCCGGCCCGAGGCACACGGCCTCGACCTGCGCCGAGGTCGGCAGCGACAGCAGGATGTGCCGGCAGCGCTGGGCCACGGCGCGCGGCGAGTCGGCGGCCTCGGCGCCGGCGGCCGCCAGGCGGGCGACGGCCTCCGGCCGCAGGTCGTAGACCACCAGCGGGTAGCCGCCACCCAGCACGTGGCGGGCCATAGGGCTGCCGATATTGCCGAGGCCTACGAAGCCGACCGGGCCGGTGATGGCCATCGCAGTGCTCCTGTGAAAACAGCCCTGCGGGCGGCTACCCCGCCCCACCCTAGGAAGGGTTCCCAGAGGTCGCCTGAGGCGACCTCTGCACTCCCCGCGCGCCCGCTCCCCCTCTCCAGTGCGGCTGGAGAGGGGGCCGGGGGGTGAGGTCCATCCCCCGCGGCGCAGCCGCTTTTCACTCATCGCTGGCGTCGCGCAGCGAGATGACCAACTCCCCCGAAAGAATATTCCTACGACTGAGCGTCAGCGCGCTAGAGCCCGGAGACCTCCAGCTCCTCGCGGACCTCGACCACCCCAGGCACGCGCGCCGCGACCTCCTCGGCATTGAGAGCGTCCTCCACCGACGGCACCGTCCCGCGCAGGTGCACAACGCCACGCTGCACGTACACGCGAATCTCGAAGTCCGTCGTCAAGGCGTCCTCGCGCAGCTCACGCCGCACGGCATCGGCGATGGCTTCGTCGCCCGGGACCTCGTCCTCTGCCGAAGCCTCGACCTCCAGAGAGTCCATCGACGTGGGTGTGAAGCCGCCGATAACCTCGATTTCGCCGCGCGGGCCAGGCCCGATAACCGGGTCCGTTGGCGGGAAGAACGGCACGGCCCCGTGGCCGATCTGCTCCTCCTCACGCCCGTCGGACGCCTCGCGGCGCTCTTCCACAGCCCCCACGACGTCGAGCGGCAGGCTGGTGAAGTCCGGCTCGATGCCGCCGATCTCCTCGGTCACCACCTCGGGCAGCGTCGTTTCGACCTCCAGGTCGTTCTCGATGCGTCTGCCGGGCGCCATGCGGGCGGCGACACGCTCCGCCGCCTCGCGCGCCTCAGGCGAGTCGACGCCGCCGCTCAGCACGATGACCCCGTCGGCGTCCTCCACGACGACGTGCATGTCGAGCTGCTCTGCCAGCTCCTGCGCGATACGTGCGGCGAGCGAGCCCCGTTCCATGGCCGCAATCCCCCTTCCAGCGCGTCGGCAGGCGGCTGGTCCCTCGCCAGCGCTATCCTACTAGCCGGGCTCGCATACGCGAGCCTTTGCCGCGCCGTGGCGCGCCGTCCCTCCCCGGCTCGGCATCGCTGCTGCCATCGCCACCCAGCATTGAGTATAAGCGGCCGGGGTCGTCGAAGACTCGACACTCGCCACGGCGGGGTCGTCCTTGCAGACTGGCGAGCGACGGCCTGCGCTCGCGCCGGCATCATCAGGCTCGCCAGTTGCCACGCCGGTAGCGGAACGTCAACGCCGGGTCAACGAGCGGGGCGGCGCAGCGCCACCCAAAGCTGGACGACGACGAGGGGCATCGCCGCCAGGGCGGCGCTGGCAGCCCAGTCAGCGGGCGTGAGCGGCACGGTCGCCAGCACGACCTGCAAGGGCGGCGCGTACACAGCCGCGAGCTGCAGCCCCAGCGTGCCGGCGACGACGGCCAAGAGGCGGGTGTTCGAGAAGAGGCGTCCGGCGAAGGCCGATCCTGAGCTGTGCCGCACGTTGAAGACCTGAAGGAGCTGGACCAGCGCCAGGGTGACAAAGGCGACAGTCACCGCCCGGGGCGTGTCGCCGCCCGTCTGGCGTAGGCTCCAGGCGAAGGCCGCCAGCACGGCGAGCGAGAGGAGCAGCCCCTGCAAGCCGATGATTATGCGCAGGCGGCCGGGCAGCAGCGGCTCGCGCGGCGGTCGCGGCGGCCGCCGCATGATGTCGGCCTCGGCGGGCTCCAGCGCCAGGGCGAAGGCCGGAAACACGTCGGTGATGAGGTTGAGCCACAGAATCTGGAGCGGCAGCAGCGGCAGCGGCAGGCCCAGCAGCATGGCGCCGAACATCACGCCGATCTCGCTGAGGTTGCAGCTAAAGAGGTAGTGCATGAACTTGCGGATATTGGCGTGGATGACGCGCCCTTCCTCCGTCGCGGCGAGGATGGTGGCGAAGTTGTCGTCGACGAGCACCATGTCCGCAGCCTCCTTGGCGGCGTCGGTGCCCTTGATGCCCATAGCCACGCCGATGTCCGCCCGCCGCAGCGCCGCGACGTCGTTGACGCCGTCACCCGTCATGGCGACGATGTCGCCGCGTCGCTGGAGGGCCTCGACGAGCCACACCTTGTGCTCGGGCGAGACGCGGGCGAAGGCGGCCGCCCCGGCGACGAGGTTCTGGCGCTCGCGCGCGTCGGCGCGGTCCAGCTCGCCGGCGTGCACGACGCGGCCGCCCTCGCCGACGATACCGAGGTCGCGGGCGATGGCCTCGGCCGTGGTCGGCTGGTCGCCGGTGAGCATGATGACGCGGATGCCGGCCTGGCCCGCCTGCTCGATGGCCGGACGGGCCTCCGCGCGCGGCGGGTCGATTTCGCCGACCAGCCCCACAAAGGTCAGGTCGCTAAACGGGTCGGCCTCGGTCGAGGCGACCGGGCGCTCGGCCAGGGCGAGCACGCGCAGCCCGCGACGTGCGAGCTGCTCGTTGCGGCCGGCTAGCCGCCGACGGTCCTCGTCGCCGAGCGGGCGGGGCCGCTGGCCATCCCACCAGCGCTGGCTGGCCGCCAGCACAACCTCCGGCGCGCCCTTCACCAGCGCGTGCAGCCGGCCATCGGCCAGCCGGTGGTACGTCGCCATGCGGTGCCGCGCCGGGTCGAACGGGACCTCGCCCGCGCGCGGGAAGCGCCGGCGGCACGCCTCCTCGTCCAGCCCGGCCTTGCGTGCGGCGACGATCAAGGCCCCCTCCGTCGGATCGCCGCTGACCCGCCATTCGCCGTCCGCCACCAGGCTTGCGTCGTTGCAGAGGACAGCGACGAGCAGCGCGCGCTCGACGGCGGGATCGGCGGTGATACGCTCGCCGTCGATCAGCAGGTCCCCCTCCGGCCGGTAGCCGACGCCGGCAAGCTCGACCACGCGCCCATCGGCCAGGGCCAGCGCGCGCACGGTCAGCTCGTTGCGGGTGAGCGTCCCGGTCTTGTCCGTACAAATGACCGTCACGCTGCCCAGCGTCTCGACGGCCGGCAGCCGACGGATGAGCGCTCGGCGGCGGGCCATACGCCGCGCCCCGAGCGCCAGCGTCACGGTCGCCACCGCCGGCAGACCCTCGGGGATGGCCGCCACGGCCAGCGCAAGCCCGGTCTGAACCATCAGGCCCAGGGGCACCCCGCGCCATACACCGATAGCCACGATTAGGCTGCCGAGCACCGCGACCACCGCGATGAGCGCACGCGCTAGCTCGCGCAGGCGGCGCTCCAGCGGCGTCTCCTGCTCCAGCGCTGCGCACTCGGCCAGGCCCGAGATACGCCCCAGCTCGGTCCGCCGGCCGGTGGCGACGACCAGCCCGAGGGCGCGCCCGCGAACGACCGTCGTGCCCAGATAGGCCACACCGGAGCGCTCGGCCAGCGGCGCGTCCGCGGCGGAGGCGGCCGCGTCTTTCTCCACCGGCACGCTCTCGCCGGTCAGCGTCGCCTCGTCGACGGCCAGCTCGTGCGCCTCCAGCAGGCGCAGATCGGCCGGCACGTGGTCGCCGGCGTCGACGCGCACTACGTCGCCCGGCACCAACGCGCTCGCCGGGACCTCGCGCACCCGCCCATCGCGGACGACTGTGCTGTAGAGCGCGCTGAGGCGGCGCAGGGCCTGCATGGCGCGCTGGGCCTGGCGCTCGGTCGTGAAGCCGATGGCCCCGTTGAGGACCACGACGATCAGGATGGCCCAGCCGTCGAGCCAGTCGTCGCTCAGGAAGGCGACGGCCGCGGCCAGGACCAAGATGAGCACGAGGGGGCTGCGGAACTGGTCGAGCAGGATGCGCCGCCAATGGCGCCCGCGGGCCTCTGGCAGCGCGTTGGGCCCGTAGCGTTGCAGGCGCCGCCGGGCCTCGTCCCTACTCAGGCCGCGGTCGCGGTCGCTCGCCAGATCGCCGAGCGCCGCTTCCGTCGTGACCGCGTGCCACGCCGTAACATCCTTCTGCGCGCCAACTTCGAACCTTTCCACGGGCGGGTGTATTACGTCGAACGCATCGGTGTGCGGCGCGCCTGCGCGATTTCCACACTTACCCGGCGGCCCCGAAGAGTCGTCCGCTGCAGCGCCGACACGACGTTCTGGGCGTCCTTCTTCGGCACCTCCACGAAGGCGAACTCGTCGTAGATGTCGATCGCGCCGATCGTCGCGCCGGGAATGCGCGCTTCATTGGCAATGGCACCGACCACGTCATTCGGGCGCAGGCCGTCGGCGCGGCCGAGGTTCAGGAAGAGCTTGACCATGCCCGGCTCTGTGCTCAGCCCATCAGCAGGCACCTTCTCCGCCGGCGCTCGTTCCCGCGGGCCCTCGGGGCGACGCTTCACCTCCAGCTCGCCGGCGAGCTTTAGAGCGGCCGCAGCCACCTCGGCTACGTCGTAGTCGGTCGCCAGCTCCTCCACGATGAGCAGATACGCGTGGAGATCAGGCCCCTCCAGCACGGACCGTACCGTCTCCTTGAGCGCTTCGCGTCGCCGCGCCGCCACGTCAGCGGCGGTGGGCAAGCGGCCGGGCTTGAGCTTGCGGCTCGTGAGGCGCTCGATCAGCTTGAGCATGCCACGCTCGCGCGGCGTCACCAGCGTGATCGCCTCTCCCTTGCGCCCGGCGCGGCCCGTCCTGCCAATACGGTGGACGTAGAGCTGCGGATCGACCGGCATATCGTAATTGATGACGTGACTCACGTCCGGAATGTCGAGGCCCCGGGCGGCCACGTCAGTGGCGACGAGCAGCTCGACCAAGCCTTCACGGAAGCGGCGCATCACGCGGTCGCGCTCGGCCTGGCTGAGGTCACCGTGGATCGGCTCGGCGACGTACCCGAGGCCGGCGAGCTGATCGGCTAGCTCCGCGGCGTCGCGCTTGGTGCGGGTGAAGATGATCGCGGACGCTGGCATCTCCGCATCGAGGATCCGCGTCAGGGCGTCGAACTTGTTCTGTCCCAGCACCTCGACGTAGACCTGGCGGGTCTGCGGCACGGTGAGCTTTTCCTGGGTCACGGAGACGTGGCGCGGATCACGCAAATACCGCTGAGCGAGCGCGGCGATGCGGGGTGGGATGGTAGCCGAAAAGAGGGCCGTCTGCCGCTCTTGGGGCACCTGCTCCAGAATGAACTCGATGTCCTCGATGAAGCCCATGTCGAGCATCTCGTCGGCCTCGTCGAGCACGACCATGCGGACACTGTCGAGCGCCAGCGTGCCGCGTCGAATGTGGTCCATCACGCGGCCGGGCGTGCCGACCACGATGTCCGTGCCCCTCCGGAGAGCCCGAAGCTGCCGCTCGATCGGCTGTCCACCGTAGATCGGGACGATGCGCACCTCTTTGTGTCGCCCGAGGCTGTGGATGGCCTCGGCATCCTGGATGGCCAGCTCGCGCGTGGGCGCGAGGACGAGCCCTTGCGGATCCTTACCGCCCGGCTGGATGCGCTCGAGCATGGGCAAGCCAAACGCCGCCGTCTTACCCGTGCCCGTCTGCGCTTGGCCGACGACGTCGTGTCCTTCCAGCAGGAGCGTGATGGCCTGCTGCTGGATCGGCGTTGGCTCCTCATATCCCAGCTCTTGTATTGCACGAGAGAGCGGTTCGCTAAGACTCATCTCCGCGAACGTCGTAACCACGGAACCCTCCCTGCCCAGCGTGTCGATGCCCCGCCCCGCCCCAGCTCACAGGGGTAGGTATTTCCCGGAGCGTGGTGCGCTCGTTCCGTAGGGGCGGGGCTTGTCCCCGCCCGA
>JACQUS010000068.1 GCA_016210125.1 Chloroflexota bacterium
AAGCTGGCCGTCGTGGGCGAGTGCGGGCCGGGGCTGCATCTCTTCGTGCGCAGTGGTGGCCGCTCTTTTCGGTGCTACCGCGTGGCCGCCTGGCAGCCGGTCTTCGTTCCGGCTGGCGAGCCCGCGGCGCCGGCCGGCCACCTGGAGCTCTGGCTGCAGCTCGCTGATCTGGCCGTGGCCCTCGCGCTCCCCGACGCGGTGTCGGCGCTGGCGGAGCGCGTCGCCGCGCGCCGACCTTAGGCTCTTGGTGCGGCCAGGCACATCCGAAAGTCGTTCGCAGCGTCGTCCATCGCCTGGCGCATCCATTGGGGCAGACCAAGGTTCGCGTGGCCATTGATATGCAGTTGGACTCTAAGGGCCCAGACTAAGGAGCTGGCCACCAGCAGGAGGCATGGCATGAAGAGACAGACCCCACTTACTCTCGTGTGAAGCTTGGGCTGAAAGCGTCTGGCGAGGATGGGCCCCCATGACCCGAATGCGGTCGGATCGTCGCTCGTATCAACCATGATGAGCCCTGGCGCATCTCTCGGAAGCTGCTTTGCCTCGGACTTCAAAAAGGCATCGGCCCGCATGTCTGCATATGGCATGCGAGCGACGATATGTCTGTGAGGCTCGTCGTCGCCGCCGATGCCCCGAGCTTCACCCAAGCGGCAGACCGCATGGTCGCTGGGCTGCAGTGAAGGAACTACGTGACCCGGCTGGGCGTCACTGAGGATCAGTGATGCCACCTCTCCAAAATCCTCCTGCCGGGCGCGGGGGTCCTCGCAGAACGCTGGGATTGCCTGCAGGAGAGACTTGGTCTCGGCATCAGTAGGCTCCCGCTTGAAGAACACCTCGAGGGCGAATGGGTGTTTGATCGGCTCCACCAGGGCCGTCGTTCTGTCGAGTATTCCCTGAACGCGGTTGCGCAGTTCGGAGAGGTCTGGTCTCGTGACTTCAACGTACGTCCAGTCCGCGGCTGATCCGCGAATGCGAAAATCCGGCTCTCGCCAGCCGTGACCTATCGGAACTCGGGGGTATGGTTCAATCTCAGCTGTTCGGTGGCGACTATACAGAAGATGCATGGCAGTTAACTCGGATTCGGCCGACGCGTCGCGTCGCTTGAGCTTCGTAACGAGCTCGCATGGCGCTCTCACGGCATCCAGCACACGTAGCCGTCCGCCCATACTTACGACTTGGAGCAGCGGGCCTGGACCCTGTACCCGAAACCCTGCAGGCTCTCTGACTGCCGCGATCCACTGTGGTCCGAGGATCCGCTCGACCCTGTCGAAGGCATCCAGGACGACCGCCGGCTCGGGGCTCGTGGCTCCCCACTCACGTTCGATCTCTTCCGTAGTCCAGCCCACCCTACGAATGCCCCCCTGCGCGATCGTGCGACCCTCTTGGCGATGCCCGTCCGCCCTCTGGCCGACGAGCAGCTTCAACATCGTCGGGCCGGCTCCCCGACTAGACGAGAACCGTCGCTCCAGCGCCGCACGAGCCAGCGTCCTCGCTACCCGTCGGTCTCTGCTTCCCATAATTATAGCACAGCCACCAATGCATGCTGACCAGACTCCTTCGTGCTCGACACCGGCCTCATCCCTGCACCGGCCAATTCCAGGTCCCTGGCGGTGGCCGCAGCGCGGGCAGACGGCGTTCATGGGCGCGATGCCGAGGCGTACAGCGGGCGTAGGTCGTTCCCGCCGCGGCGGGTCGGCGAGACCCTCGCGCCTGGCCGGCTGTCGGGCGAGCGTTGCACCGCTCACGGGAGTTGGTCATCTCCCTGCGGGACACCAGCGATGCATGAAAAGCGGCTGCGCGGCGGTGATGGACCTCACTCCCCGGCCCCCTCTCCGACTCGGAGAGGGGGAGCAGAGCGGGTGGGGAGTCCAGCGGTCGCCTCAGGCGACCTCTGGGAACCCTTCCCGGGGTGGGGCGGGGTAGCCGCCCGCAAGGCAAGTTTTCACAAGAGGCTCAGCGCGGCGGATAGCGCTCCAGCCAGTAGCGCGCGATGTCGAGCCGGCGGGCGAACCAGACGCCCGGGTGGCTCCTGGCATAGGCCAAGAAGCGCTCGACGGCGCGCGAGCGGGCCGGCGTGCCGCCGATGCGAGAGTGCAGCCCGACGGACATCATCTTCGGCGTCTCGGCGCCTTCGGCGTAGAGGCAGTCGAAGCCGTCGCGCAGGTACTGCTCGAACGACTCGATGCTATAGAGCCCGCCACGGAAGAACCGGCCGTCGTTCAGCTCCAGCGAGTAGGGGACGACTGGCCAGGGGCGACCGCGGACGCTGACGTAGTAGGGCAGATCGTCGTTCATGGCCATGCTGTCGTAGAGGAAGCCCTCTTCGGCCAACAGTTCGCGCGTGTGTATGCTGGGACCGTAGCGCGTGAACCATCCGAGAGGACGCTCGCCGACCAGGGCCTCGATCGACCTGACGGCCATGCGCATGCTCTTGCGCTCCTGCGCCTTCGGCATGTCGTGATACTCCTCCCAGCGGTAGCCGTGGCCGCACGGCTCGTGGCCGCGCTGGGCGATGGCTTTCGCCACGTCGGGATTGCGCTCCAGGGCGAGGCCGCAGGCGAAGAACGTGCACGGAATCTCGAGACGATCTAGGATGCGCAGCACGCGCCACACCCCGGCGCGGCTGCCGTACTCGAAGCCGGACTCCATGACGAGGTCGCGCGTCGTCGGCGGTATGGGCGACGCGACCTCGCCGGCGGTCTCTCGGCGCGTCCCGTCGAGCAGCGAGTACTCTGCACCCTCCTCATAGTTGACGACTACCGAGAGGCAGATGCGCTCTCCATTCGGCCACTCAATCCGCGGCGGAGTGGGGCCGTAGCCGACAAAGTCGCGCGCCGGCCCTGCACCTGGTCCCGCCTTTGCCTTTGGACTCATCCGTTGTCCTCCTCTCAGTTCGTGGCGCCGGGCGCGGCCGGCGCGCACTCGGGTCGGCCGCACGGCAGGCCGCTCGCGGCCGGGCCTCAGCCCTCTTGTTCTCGGCACAAAGAGAGACTTGACAAGCGCCTGGCGTGCCCATAAGATTACCCTAACTTGCGGCCGGCGTGGTGGCCCAGCCCGGCGGGCTCCGGCTGTCGATGCGGCTGATCACGGGCCGATCCCGCGGATGGCTGCCTGGTGGCCCGTGTGCACACAATGGAGGAGGTGAGGCGACCATGGCCGTGCGCCGGCGCATCGGACTGCTCGTCCCGTCCACGAACTCGACTGCCGAGCCGGACTTCCACATCGCCGTGCCCGAGGGCGTGTCGGTCCACAGCCAGCGCCTATGGCTGGAGCCCGTCCCCAGCACCCACGCCACGATGGACGGGATGAACGCCCAGCTCGCCGAGGCAGCGCGCCACCTCGCGCCCGCCCACGTCGAGATCGTCTGCATGGCTGGGACGACCAACAGCTTCCATCGTGGCCTCCAAGGCAGCACGTGGATGGAGGACGAGATGCGCCGCGGCTCGGGCCTGCCGACGGTCGCCAGCTCGCCCTCCATCGCCCAGGCGCTGCGCTACTACGGCGTGCGCAGGATCTCGGTCGCGACGCCGTACCCGCTGTGGAACAACGAGCGGCTGAAAGAGTACTTCACCGCCGCGGGCTTCGACGTCCTCAACGTCGAGAGCGACCCGCGCATCGCCGACGGCCATCCCCAGCACATGAACGACCAGGACCCGCGCGAGATCGCCGCCTTCGCGGCGTCGATCTGCCGCGACGAGGCTGACGCCGTCTTCTGCGCCTGCTCGGGGTGGCGCACCATGGAGGCCGCCGCCGAGGTCGAGCGCCGCACCGGCAGGGTCGTCGTCACCACGAACCAGGCGACCGTCTGGCGCACGCTGCGCAAGATCGGCGTCGAGCGGGCCAAGCCGGGCTTCGGGCGGCTGCTCGATGAGATGCCGCCAATCGAGGATCCCGTCCTCGTCGCTGGGTGAGCCCCGCCGGGCGAGCCGCCCGTCGACACCGGCCGCGGAGCCCGGCGTTCGCGTTGTACGCGGGCGCGCGAGTCTTCGACGACCGCGCGCATGTCGCTGTGGCCATTCGATAGCCGGCCCGTGGGCGTGCGGACGGCGTTGCCCGGCACCGCGCGTCGGGCACGACTTGCAGGGGACACGCATGAGAATCGCCACCGGCAACCTCGACCGCCTGCGCCGGCTCGTCCGCGATGCCGGCCTGGACGCCGTGGTGGCCGCGTCGCCCGAGAACGTTCCGTATATCGCTGGCGTCATCATCCCCACGCAGCGGTCGCTGCGCGAGCGCCTGGCGATGGTCCTGTGGCCGGCGGAGGGCGAGCCGGCCTTCGTCGTCTGCGACCTGGAGTACGAGCTGGCGCGCGCGGCGACGTGGATCAACGACCTGCGGTCCTACGTCGAGCTCCAGCAGTCGCCGATCAAGGCGCTCGTGGCGGTCATCGCGGAGCGAGGGCTGGCCCGCGGGCGCATCGGCATCGAGTACCGCTACCTGCTGGCCGTGTTCTGGGACGAGCTGCGCGCGCTCCTGCCCCACGCGACGTGGGTCCACGCCGACGGCGTGCTCAGCGAAGCGCGCGTGGTCAAAATGCAGCACGAGATCGACCTGCTGGCGCGCGCCAATCGCGCCACCGAGGAGGCGCACCTCGACGCCTACCGCGCCATGCGGCCGGGTGAGACGGAGAGAGACATCGCCGAGCGGCTGTCGCGCGGCATCCTGCGCTCCGGCGCCGACGAGGTGGCGTTTTGCTATCTCAACGGCGGCGCGCGCACGGGCATGCGCCACCTCGTGCCGGGCGACTATGCCATCCAGCCCGGCGACCTAGTCAAGTGCGACGCCGGTGGCACCTACCACGGCTACTACTCGGACATCGCGCGGACCGTCGCGCTGGGGACGCCGCGGCCCGCGCAGCGCGAGACGTACAAGAAGATCTATGAGATCCACCATGCCTGCCTGAGCGCCGCGCGGCCGGGCATCCCGGCCTCCGAGATCTACCGCGTGCAGCAGGACGGCTTCGCGCGCCGCGGCCTGCCGTTCCCCGTGCCTCACGCGGGACACAGCATCGGCCTGGAGGCTCACGAAGCGCCGATGCTCGCGCCGCTAAGCGCGCGCGAGCTCGAGCCGAACATGGTCATCGCCATCGAGACGCGACTGCTCGTCCCTGAGAAAGAGGGCTATCACGTCGAGGACATCGTGCTCATCACCGAGACTGGCGGGCAGGTGCTGACGACGCAGCGCGGGACCGACGACCTGCTCATCGTCGCGTAGTCGTGCCGGGCGGACCGGTCGGGTGGTACGTGCCCGTTGGAGGACAGGCGGAGCGCGCGCGGAGGGCGCGGCGCTCGTGAGGGAGGTGAGGCGTGATCTACCCAGGTCTCCTGATCGGGTTCATCGGCGTGTTGGTCGTGGCGTGCGCGCCGGCCGCCCCGGCGCCGCAGCCGAAGGCGGCGGAGGCCCCGGCGAAGGCGGCCGCGCCGCCGGCGGCGCCAGCAGCGGCGCCGAAGCCGGCTGCGCCGGCTGCCGCGCCGGAGAAGCCCGCCGCGGCGCCGGCCGCGCCGGCGCCGCCCAAGGCCGCGGCACCGGCGCAGCCCAAAGCGGCGCCGAAACCCGCGGCCAAGGCCATCCCCACGCCGGCCGCGACGTGCAAGGACGCCAAGATCACCTGGCGCATCGGCGCACCGGCGACCCGCCCGAACCAGACCGTCACCTGGTCCGACAAGTTCAAGGAGCTGATCGAGCAGCGCACGAACTGCTCGTTCACGTTCTTGATCTTCCAAGGCGGCGTGCTGGGCGACTCCAAGCAGATGCTCGAGCAGAACCGGCTGGGAACGCTCGAGATCAGCGTAGGCTCCTCGGACATCGCCGACCTCTACCCACCTTACGGCGCGATCGAGCTGCCGTTCATCGTGCGCGACCGTGCCCACGCCGTCGCCGTCCTCGACGGCCCGATCGGCAAGAAGCTGAACGAGGACATGATCAAGGCGAAGGGCGTGCGCGCGCTGGGCTACGGCGAACTCGGGTGGCGGCACATCACCAACAGCGTTCGGCCGATCAGCACGCCAGACGATTTGAAAGGCTTGAAGATTCGCGTGCCACCGAACAAGCTCCGCGTCCGCACGTTCGAGGCCTTCGGCTCCGCGGCTCTGCCGATGGCTTTCCAGGAGCTGTATACGGCGCTGCAGCAGCGCGTCGTCGACGGCCAGGAGAACCCGCTGAGCACCGTGTGGGCCGCCTCGTTCTTCGAGGTGCAGAAGTACCTCTCGCTGACGAACCATATCTACTCGCCCGTGTATCCGATCGTGAGCGAGAGGGCTTTCCAGAGGCTCGAGCCGCAGCTCCAAAAGCTGGTCCTTGACACGGCGCAGGAGGTCGCCGTCTGGCACCGCGAGGAGAGCGACAAGGCCGACAAGGAGTTGGTCAAGAAGCTGCAAGAGAAGGGCATGCAGGTCAACACAGCCAAACCCGCCGATTTCCAGCAGCAGGCGGCGAAGATCTGGGCCGAGTTCGCCGCGCCGATCGGCCAAGACCTCATCGATGCCATCCCCAAGACGCGGTAGCGAGCCGTGCTGCGCCGCGTCGACCGGGTGGAGCTGATCGGTCGGGTGGTGCGTGTCCGTTGGAGGGCGGGCGGAGCGCGCGCGGGGGCGCAGCGCTCGCGAGGGAGGCGAGGCGTGACGTATCCGGGGCTCCTCATCGGGCTTATCTGCGTGCTGGGTGTGGGCTGCGCCGCGGGCGGCCCGGCGCCGCAGCCGAAGGCGGCGGAGGCTCCGGCGCAGGCGGCCGCGCCGCCGGCGGCGCCGGCAGCGGCGCCGAAGCCGGCCGCGCCGGCTGCCGCGCCGGAGATGCCCGCCGCGGCGCCGGCCGCGCCGGCGCAGCCCAAGGCCGCGGCACCGGCGCAGCCCAAAGC
>JACQUS010000079.1 GCA_016210125.1 Chloroflexota bacterium
CCTCTGGCCGCGGTCTTCGTCCTGCGCCACGGCCGGCGCACGCGCACGCGGCAGCTCGGCCCGGCGGCGGCCGCGGCGGCGTTGTTTGCCCGCGCCTTCCTGCCACTCTGGGAGGCGAGCGCCGTGGCGCAGGCGGTGGCGCTCGTCGCCGCGCTGGCGGCGCGCGTCCCCTGCTACGAGCTGGCCTTCACGCCGGACGCCTCGGCCTGCGCGGCCATTCGCCGCCGGCTCGGCTGATGCACGCCCCGGCCGAGCGCTCGGCCGCGGTCGTGCGCGCGCTGCTGGCTGCCGGTCGGCGCGTGCGCTTCCGCGCCCGTGGGCTGAGCATGGCCCCAGCCATCCGCGACGGCGACGAGGTGGAAGTCGCTCCGGCCGACGCGGCGGTGCTGCGGCGCGGCGCGGTCGTTCTCTACGCTGATGCGGCCAGTCGGCTGACGCTACACCGCCTGACCGACCGCGACGCGGCCACCGGACTGTTGCTGCTGCGCGGCGATGCGGTCGGCGGCTACGACGCGCCGGTGGCCGCGACCCAGGTGCTCGGCCGCGTCGTTGGCGTCACACGGCGCGCCGCGCCGCTCGCCGACGTGTACGGTCCGGCGCTCGTCTGGCCGGGCGATGGCTCACCGCTCACGCCACTGGCCTTGGCCCGCGTGGCTGCGGCGCCGGACGAGCAGCCGCCGGCGCCTGGCCAACCTCACCCCCCGCCCCCCTCTCCGCGCGCGGAGAGGGGGAGTCAGGGCGTGAGGGCAACGGACCCGGACACACTCACAGAGGCACGGGCCGGACTCCTCCGAGCGCAGACCCTCACCTTCCGCGCGCAGCGCGACGCGTACGCTCCGCTGGTCCTGGCCCACGACGGGCTGCACGCCGCGCCGGCCCCGCCGGTCGCCGGCACGCTGGCCCTCTGCGCCGCCGGCGAGCAGGTCGCGCTCGGGCTGGTCCTGGCGCGGCGGCGGGCGCTGGCGCTCGTCGCGCTCGCCGCCGCGCCGCCGGCGTGGCTGCCGGTGGCCGCCGTGCCGGCGCGCGTGGTACGCGTCTGGGATGCCACTGGAGACTGGCCGCTCGACCGCTGGCCCTGGCGGCCGCTGCTCGGCGCCCTGGCGGCCGTAGAGCGCTGGGCCGCGCCGCTCGCCGCGGGCATGCGTGCGCTGCTCGGCTTGCACCGGCGCTGGCGCGCCACGCGCAGGCTCCTCGACCTGGCGGCGCGGCCGGACGAGGGCTGGTGCCGCGCCGGGCAGCTCGACGCGCCGACGCCGGCCGGGGAGTCGACCTTTGAGCCCTGGCTTGAGCCCTGGGAAGAAGACGTCCTGGCCCGCGACGTCCCGCACAGTGGGCGCGTCCTCGTCGCCGGCCCGGCCGCGCTACGCCTCGGCCTGGCACTGGCGGCGCGCGGCTGGCGCGTCACCGTCACTGCCACACGTCGGCCGGCGCGGGCGATGGCAGGCCCGGCCGAGGCGGCGCACGCGCCGCGCCTCGTCGTGCAGGACCTGCGCGCTCCCGGTCTCCGGCCGGCGCGCTACGACGCCATCCTGCTCACGGCCGGCCTCTACGAGCGCTTGCTGGGGCGGCCACGTCGCGTCGCCCTACTCCGTGCGCTGGCGGCACTCCTCGCCCCGGGTGGTATCCTCGCCGGCCCGCTCGACGACCTGCACCCGCGGCGCGGGCCGCTCGCTAGCGCCCTGCGCGACGGCGCGCTGTGGCTCCTCGGCCGGCTCACCGGCGTCGCGCTGGAGCCGGGCGATCACCTCGTGCGCTCGCCGGCCGGCCTCTGCGCCTCGCACGCCTTCGGCGGTCCGGATGACCTGCGCCGCGAGGCGGCCGCGGCCGGCTTGGCCTGGCGGCGATTCACAGTCTACGGCGTGGCCGTGGTAGCGCGTCCGACGTGCGCGCCGCCCGGCGTTCCAGCCGACGGCAGCGCCGACGCCGGGCTTGCCCCCGTCCCGCGCGTGGCCGCGCGCCAAGAAGGCGCTAGCATAGCGAAGAATACGGTAAAGTGTGCGACCTAGCGTCGCGCATGCGCGCGTTCTACGCGTCTCAACCCGGGCCGCCTCCGGTGCGTGCGGCCCTGCGGCGGGCGGTGCGCTTCTTCGGCGCGCGGGCGCCGGGCGGCGGGCGCGTCCTGGACGTGGGCAGCGGTGGCGGGCATCTTGCGGCCGCGCTGGAGCGGCCGGGCCGGCCCGTCGTGGCCGTGGATGTGTCGCTGACCTACGCGCGCGCGGCACGGCGGCGGTATGACCGCCTGCGGGTGGTCGTCGGGGATGCGCTGGCGCTACCCTTCCCCGACGCGACGTTCGCCGCGGTGTGCTCGCACGAGCACGTTGAGCACCTGGCGGACCCGCGGGGCGGGCTGGCGGAGGAGTGGCGCGTGCTGGCGCCGGGCGGGCGGCTGCTGCTGGTGGCGCCGAACCTTGGGGGGCCGCTGCCGGCACTGAACTACGCGCTCTACCTGCTGCGTCACGGCCTCGTTTGGCAGCCGAGTCCGATCGACGGCGCACGGCTGCCCGGCCTGCTGGCCGAGGTCGCGCGCAATACGCTTTGGACGCTCGGGCGCTGCTTGGGCGCGGGTCCGACGTTCGCAGCGCGAACGCCCGATCTGAGCGGCCCGCCGCACGGCGATAGCGACGCGACGTGGTGGTGCAACAGTCGAGATCTCTGGCGAGCGCTCGCCGCGCTCGGCGCCCGGCGTCGGCTGCGCTGCGCCGGGCGGACCGGCTGGCTCGGGCCCTTCGCCGCCACGGTGTACATCGCCGCCGACAAGCCAGCCAGCGGCCTCAACTCTCGGCAGGGTCCGGCGGAACGATGAACGCCAGGGCGACGTAGAGGATGAGTGCCGACGCCACGGTCATCGGTGGCACGATGCGCGCGCCGACCACCCAGAGCACGCGGATAATCGTCGGGTCGACGTCGAAGAAG
>JACQUS010000070.1 GCA_016210125.1 Chloroflexota bacterium
GGCTACACGCGCGCGTCCACCAGGTCTCCCAGAGCGGCCGCTGCTCTAGCGTGGGCCAGGCGGGGAGATGCGCGGGGCTGCCCCGCGCGCGCCTGCCACCGCTGGGCTGCGGCAGAGCGCGCAGAACGGCGATGGCGAGAGGTGACCGATGGTCGTGCGGGTAGGAGGCTTCGTCGCGGGCATCATCGAGAGCCTGAGCGGCTTCGCGTGCCGACTCGGCGCGCTGGCCGTCTTCGCGATGATGCTGCTCATCACCTTCGACGTCGTGTACCGCTTTCTGACCGCGCAGTCGACGCTCATGGCCGAAGAGGGCGGCGGGTTCTTGCTCCTGCTGGCGACCTTCCTGCCCGTCGCCGACCTCATGCGTCGCGGCGGGCACATCGTCGTGGACATCGCCATCCGGCGCGTGCCCGACGCCCCGGCCGCGTGGCTACGGCTGGTCACGTACCTGCTTGCGCTGGTCTATGTGACGGTGGTCTTTTGGCAATCCATTGTCTTTCAGAACCAGGTGACGACGCTCGACCGCAAGTCCCTGGTGCTCCTGTTCCCCTTCCGCTACGTCCAGCCCTTCATGATCCTCGGGCTGGCGCTCCTGTGGCTCGTCCTGGTCGTGCTCATTGTGCGGCACGTTCACGCGCTGCTCTGGCCGGCTGCGCCGGAGGAGCGCGCCGAGGCCGTGCGCCGGGCGCACGGGCCGGCCGAGCCCGTGGTCGAGGAGCTGTAATGCATCACTGCGACGGTCCGGCAGGAGGTGGCCGTGGTTGACGTTGAGATGATCTCGGTCGTCGGGGTGCTCGGGCTATTCGCGCTGCTGGCCATGGGGCTGGAGGTGGCGTTCACTCTGGGCTTCTTGGGTCTCATCGGCCTGTACTTCACGCTGGGCCACGGCGCGCCCGAGACGGGCGTCCGCGAGCTCGGCGCAGTAGGGGCCATCTTCTTCACCAACAGCAACAGCTTCGTGCTGACGGCCATCCCGCTGTTCGTGCTCATGGGGGCCTTTCTCCTGCACAGCGGGCTGGGGGCCACCCTGTTCGACGCCGGTATGAAATGGTTCGGCTGGCTGCCCGGCGGCCCGATCGTCGGCACCATCGCCGCCAACGCCGTGTTCGGGGCCATCACTGGCTCCAGCACGGCCGCCGCGGCGACCTTCGGCACCGTCGCCATGCCCGAGCTTATCCGCCAGGGCTTCAACCGCCAGGTGGTCAAGGGAGCCATCGCCTCGGCCGGCACGCTGGCAATCCTCATCCCCCCGAGCGTGACGATGATCATCTACGGCGCGATGACCGAGCAGTCCATCGGCCGGCTCTTCATCGCCGGCGCCATCCCCGGCCTCGTCCTGGGAACACTGTTCAGTATCTACACCATCGGCTTGGCGATGGCGCGGCCGGCGTGGTGCCCAACGAGTATCGGCGTGCGCTGGCGCGCGCGCCTCCTGGCCATCAAAGACCTCGTCCCAGCGATCGTGCTCATCGTCGCGGTGCTCGGCGGCATCTACCTCGGCGTGACGACGCCCACCGAGGCCGCCGCGGTCGGCGCCTTCTGCGCCATGCTGCTAGCCATGCTCAACCGCCGCCTGACGCTGCCCGTCCTCGAGAGCGCGCTGCTCGACGCTGCGCGCACGACCTCGATGATTATGTTCATCGTCGTCAGCGCGTTGATCGCCGGCCACGTCATCACCAAACTGGGCGTGCCGCTGGCCATCAACGACGCCATTCGCGCGGCGAACCTCTCGCCGTGGACCGTCTTCTGGCTGCTCTGCGGCATCTACCTGATCTTGGGCATGCTCATCGACTCGGTGTCGATGATCGTGATGACCCTGCCGCTCGTAGGCCCGCTGGTGCAAGGTCTGGGCTTTGACATGATCTGGTACGGCGTGGTCGTGGTGGTGCTCGTCGAGCTGAGCCTGATCACGCCGCCGGTCGGCCTGAACCTGTACATCATCCAGGGCCTGACGAAGGGCGAGCCCTTCGCCGAGGTGGCGCTCGGCTCGTTGCCCTACACGCTGCTCCTCGCCGTCCTCATCGCGCTTCTGGTGCTATGGCCCGACATGGCGCTCTGGCTGCCGCGGGTCCTGACGAGCCGCTAGGGAGCGCATTTGCCGAATGTCAGACGGTGCGCTACCCTAGGAGCGGAGGGTTGGACCCCAGGATGAGCCCGGAGAGCGTCATGCCTGAGTCGCCGGCGGGCGAGGCCCGGCTGGCCGCGCGCGTGTGGCCCGCCGCGTCGGCGGTGTGGATCGACGCGGCTTGGGAGCGCCTGGCGGCCAAGCCGGAGTTCTCGCTGCGCCCGCGACCCTGGCCGGCACTGCCGGTTCCCGACGGCCGGGCGAGCCGCGCCGGCACGCCGCCGCGCGTCGTCGTCTTCGGCATCAGCTCCGACTACGGCAACGGCCTGCTGCTGCACCTGCTGCGGCTCGGGTGCGTGCCGGTCGCCCTAATAACGAGCACGCGGCTGCACCACTCCGCCGACGCGACGCTCTTCGCCCACGCCGCGGCCGCCCTGGATGTCCCGTACCTGGCACTGGCCGACGTGAACGCGCCTGAGGCGCTAGAGCGGCTACGGGCGCTGCAGCCCGACGTGTTCCTCGTCTTCAGCTTCGATCAGATCTTCGAGCCGCGCATGCTGGCGCTGCCGCGTCGCGGCTGCGTCAACTTTCACCCCTCGCTGCTGCCGCGCTTCCGCGGCCCAGAGCCGCTGTTTTGGCAGGTCCTGCTCGGCGAGCGCGAGTCGGGCCTCACGGCGCACCTCATGAGCGAGCGCATCGATGCCGGCCCGATCCTCGGCCAGGTGCGCGTGCCCGTGCAGGCGGACGACACGGCCGGCCGGCTGGCGCGGCGTGTCGTCCTGGCGGCGGAGCCCCTGCTTGCCGACGTGCTGCGCATGTGCGCCGCCGGCGAGCTGGGCGGTATGCCGCCGGAGCTGGCCCACGGATCTTACCAGCGCTCGGCCAGGAGCACGGCCCTCGAGTGGCGACGGCCGGCGACGGAGCTGGAGCGGCTGGTGCGCGCCGGGCGGCCCGACGCTCCGGCGCACCTCGTCTGGCGCGGCGCGCGCTACGACGTCCTAAGCTGCCGAGTTGTGCCAGGCGCCGGGACGCCGGGCGTGGTCCTCGCCGTCACGAAAGAAGGCGCGGTGGTGGCTACGGGCGAGCAGTGCCTGCTGCTGGCGGAGGTGGCCACTCTCCGGGTGGAGTCGGCAGAGGGCGGCACGCTGGGGCTGCGCGTCGGTGACGACCTCGCGGGGTCGAGCGAGGGCGAGCCACGCGACGGCCTGCCGCCGCCACGCGTGCGGTAGAGCGTGTTTGCGGCCGCCGCGGCCGGAATCGTATAGTTTCCTTGCCGGCCGATGAGGCACCGCTCATCGCTGACGGCCCGCAAGATGAAGCCACCGACTGGGGTGCTCGCGGGACTGTCCTTGCGCTAACACGACGCCGTGGGCTCCGGCCGGACGAGTGATGCGTGGCCGACATGTCGCTGCCCGAGACCGCCGCCGCGCTGGGCCGTGCCCGCCTGTTCGAGCGCGCCGGGGCCGAGGACCTCGCCGCGTTGGCCGCGGCGGCTGCGGTGCGGGCCTTCGCCCCCGGGGAGGTGCTGGCGCGCGCCGGCGAGCCCGCGGAGGCGCTGCTAGTAATCGTGGAAGGGCGAGTGGCCGTCGAGGCAGCGCCGGAGGGCGACACGTTGCCCGGCGTCAGCGTGGCGCTTGACCCGGGCGACTCGCTGGGCGAGCTAGCGGTGCTCGATGGCGCCGCCCATGCGGCCACGGCCATCGCGCGCATGCCCACAACGGCGCTTTGGCTGCCGCGCGCGGCTCTGCTGGCCGCCGTGAGGGCAAGTCCCGAGCTAGCCGTGGCGCTGCTGGCGACGCTCGCGGGCTGGGCACGCCGCGCGGACCGCCGTGCCGCCGAGCTGGCGCTGCGAGGCGCCGGGGCCCCGCCCTTCGCCTTCCGGCGGCTGCATGCGGCGCCCGGCGAGCCTGCCGATGTCGCAGAGGGATGAACTCCGTGATCGCGGTGGTAGACTACGGCGCCGGCAACCTGCGCAGTGTCGTCAAGGCGCTTCAGCGGCTGGAGGCCGCCGTCGACGTGACGAGCGACCCCCGCGCGCTGGCACACGCTGGTGCGCTGCTCCTGCCGGGTGTGGGCGCCGCCGGCGAGGCCATGGAGCGACTCCAGTCGCTCGGCCTGCGCCAGAGCCTGGCCGCCGCGGTGGCCGACGGCAAGCCGTTTTTCGGCGTCTGCCTTGGCCTCCAGCTCCTCTTCGAGCGCTCCGAAGAGAGCGCCGGCCCCTGCCTCGGCATTCTGCCGGGCGTCGTCTGTCGGCTGCGCTCGCGCCTGAAGGTCCCACACATGGGCTGGAACCAGGTCCACCAGCGCGCCACGCACCCCCTCTTCGCCGGCATCCCCGACGCGGCCTACTTCTATTTCGTCCACGCTTATGTCGCCTATCCCGCGGACCGCGCGACGGTAATCGGCGAGACCGATTACGACGTCGTCTTCCCCAGTGTGCTCGCTCACCACAACGTCGTCGCGACGCAGTTCCATCCGGAGAAAAGCGGGGCCACGGGCTTGCGGCTCTACGCCAACTGGCTCGCCAGCATCGGCCTGGCGACCCGCCCGCCGGCGTGACCACCTGGCGACTGATCGTCCACGGCGCGGCCGACGGCGCGACGAACATGGCCCTGGACGACGCGCTGCTGGACGGGGCCGCTGCCGGCGGCCCGCCGACGCTGCGGCTCTACCGCTGGCGGCCGCCGTGCCTCTCGCTAGGCTACTTCCAGCCGCTCGTCGACGTCGACCGCGCCGCCTGCGCCGCCGCCGGGGTAGAGCTTGTCCGCCGGCCCACCGGCGGCCGCGCCGTCCTGCACGCCGACGAGGTGACCTACGCGGTCGCGGGCTCGCTCGGCGACCCGCCCTTCGTCGGCGGCGTCGTCGCGTCCTATGGCTGCCTCGCGCAGGCGCTCCTGGCCGCGCTGGCAGAGCTGGGCGTCGCCGCCGAGAGCGCGGCGCCAGGGCCTCCGGTGGGCCCGCGGGGTCCGGCCTGCTTCGACGGCGCGGCCGCGTACGAGATCAGCGCTGGCGAGCGCAAGCTCGTCGGCAGCGCGCAGACGCGCCGTGGCGGAGCGCTCCTGCAGCCCGGCGCCGTCCCTCTCGGCGGCGACCCGGCGCGGGTCGTGGACCTTCTCGCGCTGCAGCCCGAGGCCCGGGCGGCGCTGCGGGCACGCCTGGCGGCGCGGAGCGCGACGCTGGCAGCGCTGCTCGGCCGCCGGCCGGACTGGGTGGCCGTGGCACGGGCGGTGGCCGGCGGCTTCGCTCAGACTTTCGGCCTACGGCTGGTCGAGGGCGATCTGACCGCCGAGGAGCGCGCGCTCGCCGAGTGCGCTCGGCGCGAGCGCTACGCCAGCCTTGCCTGGCTGGAGCGGCGCTAGCGATCCTCGAAGCTGAGCGCGACGGTGCGGCCATCGTTGCCCACCTCGGCGGCCGGGAACACCTGCCGCGCCAGCGACAGGTAGCGCTCCGGCTCCTGCAAGGCCGGGCTGAAGTGCGTGAGCCACAGGCGACGCGCGCCGGCTGCGGCGGCTAGCTCCGCCGCCTCGCGAAAGGTCATATGCCCGTGCTCGACGGCCTTCGCGGCGTCGGCGTCGTCGCCGTAGGTGCCCTCGCAGACCAGCAGGTCAACCCCGGCGGCCAGCTCGACGAGCCGCGCCGCCGGTCGCGTGTCGGTGAGGTACGCCACGGCCAGCCCGCGTCGCGGCGGACCCAGCACCTCGGACGGCTCAACAGCATGACCCCGCCAGGAGATGGCCTCGCCGCGCTGGAGCGTCTGCCAGTGCTCAACCGGCAGGCCCAGCGCGCGGGCGCGCTCGGGCTGGAACGCCGGCTGCCGTGGCACGTCGAAGCGGTAGCTCAGGCAGGGGAGCCCATGGTCGGCCAACTCGGCGACCAGCCGCCCGCCGGCGACGGCCTGCGGCTGCCGTGGCGCCAGCTCCTCGCAGCGCACCTCGAAGGGCAGGACCGGCGCAATGCCGCGCAGCCCCTCGGCTACGGCGCAGAGGCCGGGCGGGCCGAACAGCCGTACCGGCTCGACGCGGTCGGAGTTGGCGAGCCGCAGCAGCAGGCCCGGCAGTCCGCTGACGTGGTCGGCGTGGCAGTGGCTGATGACGATAGTGCCCAGCCGGCGAAAGCCCCAGCCGAGCGCCGCCAGGGCGACCTGCGTCCCCTCGCCACAGTCGAACAGCAGCAGCTCGCCGCCCAGGCGCACTAGCAGGCACGATAGCCAGCGCCCCGGCAGGGGCATCATGCCCCCGGTGCCTGGCAGCGCCACGTCGAGCACGAGCGGCCACGCTGCCTAGCTGGGCTGCACGAGCTGCACGCGCGCTCCGTTGGCGGCCTCCGCAGCGAGGAAAGCCACCTTGTAGCCCATCGCCGTGCTGCGCGGTCGCTCGTCCTCGAGCTTGAGCCCACGCTGGCGGCAGGTGGCCAGGGTCGCCTCGATATCCGCCACCTGGTAAGCGACGTGGTCGATGGTGATCGTGTCCGGATTGCCGCCGGCGAGGCTGCGGACGAACTCTACCATCGAGTCGCCCACCTGCACGAAGGCGATCTCGATCCCGCGCTCGGCCATCGTGGCGCGGTAGACGAGCTTGCCGGAGAAGCTGCGCTCGTAGAGAGCGATCGCCGCGTCGATGTTGTCGATGCGGTAGCCAACGTGGTGGACCGGACCGAACATACCTTACCTCCAAGCCGGCGGTCGTCCGCCTTAGGCAGACGCACTGCATTCTACCACGGCCGCTGCGCCGCGTATAATGCCGGTAAGCCTCGGGCGCGGCTCGGGCGTCGAGGGGGCGGGTGACGGCGGTCCGGCTCGCGGGTGTGCTGGTGGCGACGCTCGCCGCGGTGTACGGCTACGTAACGCTGATGCTGGTCGTCCTCGGGCAGACGGACGGGGCCACCTGGCCCGCCTTGGCCGCCAGCGCCGGCTCGCTGGCCCTCGTCGCGTTGCGCGTGCAGCACCCGCCGGCGGGCGGTCGCCGCGCGGGGCGCCGGCAGGTGGTGCTGCTCAGCACGCAGGTGGCCCTGGCGCTCGGGGTCGCGGCCTGGGCGGGGACCAGCGCGCTGCTCGACTGGCTGCAATGGCCGCCAAGTGCAGCCCTCGGCGCCGGCGAACTCGCCGGCTGCGTCGTGGCCGCGAGCACGTGGCCGGCCGCGCGCCGCTTCGCGCGCCGGGCGATGGGCGCCGAGGCCCTCCGCGACGGCAGCGGGCGCGCCGACGAGACGTGCACGCGCTAGCGGCGAAGGCGGCTTCAGCGGAGCGGGAGGTGGACGAGCAATGCAGTCGATCGAGGCCGAGCTGGCGGCACCCGTGGCCACCCTTTTCCTGCGGGCCCTCGAGCTGGAGGCCGCGAGAGCCGGCTTCGCCCTGCAATTTCACTTCCGCGAGCCGGGTGGCAGCCACGTGCGCGAGCACAGCCGCAAGGATGAGATTCTCACCATCAGGAGCGCGGAGGTCAGCGGGCACGGCACGCGGGTGCTCGTCGAAAGCGAGACGCTGGATATAGGGCCGCTGGTAGAGCGCAGTGCGCGGCGGGCCGCCGCCGACCTCATCGCCGCGCTCCTTCCGGCCCTCGCGCCAGCGCTGGGCGAGGACACGCGGGCCAGGCTCCAGCGAGAGATCGACACCCTTCTGGGCAACTAGCGCAAGGTGGGCGGACGATGGAGAACGAGCTGGCACACGCTGTCAGCCGCCTGGCATTCCAGCTAGCCGTCATTCTGTTAGCGGCGAAGATCGGCGGCGAGATCAGCGAGCGTGTGCTGAAACAACCTGGCGTGCTCGGCGAGCTGGTCGCCGGCATCCTCATCGGGCCCTATGCGCTGGGCGCGCTGCCACTGCCCTACCTGGGCGCGCTCTTCCCGGCGCCCCGCGGCGACCAGATGATCCCCATCTCGACCGAGCTCTACGCGCTGGCCCAGATCGCGGCGGTCATCTTGCTCTTCGTCGCCGGTCTGGAGACCGACTTCCAGCAGTTCTTCCGCTACGGCGGACCGGCGGCGGTGGTGGGGGTCGGCGGCGTCGTGGCGCCGTTCGCCCTGGGTGTCATGGTCACGCTGCTCTTCGGCGTCGCCTCGTCGCCGCTCGACCCGGTGGCGCTCTTCGTCGGTGCCGTCCTCACGGCGACGTCCGTGGGCATCACGGCACGCGTGCTCAGCGACATTCACCGGCTGGACACGCCGGAGGGCGTGACGATCCTGGCCGCGGCGGTCATCGACGACGTGCTTGGCATCCTCGTACTGACCATCGTCGTGAGCATGGGCGTCGAGGGCAACGTCTCGCTCGGCAACCTGCTGCTGGTCGGCGGCAAGGCCCTCGGTTTCTGGCTGGCGCTGATGGGGCTGGGCGTCGTGCTCGGTCCCCACATCGCGCGCGCCTTCTCGCTGTTCCAGATCCAGGGAGGGAGCCTCGGGCTGGCGCTGGCATTGGCCTTCTTCTCCGCCGCCCTGGCGGAGAGCTTCGGCCTGGCGATGATCATCGGCGCGTACTCCATCGGCCTAGCGCTGTCGAACACCAGCCTGGCCGAGACGCTCGAGGAGCCGCTGCGCGCGGTCTACCACGCCTTCGTGCCGATCTTCTTCGTCGTGATGGGCATGCTGGTGAACGTCGCGGCGATGGCCGACGTGCTCGTTTTCGGGCTGGTCGTGAGCCTGCTGGCGATCATCGGCAAGGTCGGTGGCTGCGGGCTGTCGGCGCTGTCGGTCGGCTTCAATCGGCGCGGTGCCTGGCGGATCGGCATCGGTATGCTGCCGCGCGGGGAGGTGGCGCTGATCGTCGCTGGCGTCGGGCTGACCGCTGGCGTGATCGAGAGCGACGTCTTCGGCGTGGCAATCATGATGACGGTGATCACCACCCTGCTGGCGCCTGTCCTCCTCGTGCCCGCGTTCCGCCGTGGCGGGAGCGGCCGCCGCAAGGTGGAGGTCCCGGTGGGTGGCCGCGCGTCCTAGTCCTCGGGCGTCTCGTCGTGCAGCAGGCGCTCGGCCACGGCGTAGCCGCCGTCGATCGGGACAGCCGTGCCCGTGACGAAACGCGACGCGGGCGATGCCAGGAAGTTGTCAGCGGCGGGCCGGCGCGAGCGCGTGGTCGTCACGGCTGCGCTCGAAGTAGCGCAGCAGCGTGGCCGCGACGATCCCGAAGATCAGCCAGAAGAGCGCCAGTCCGGCCAGCGAGAAGAGCTGGAAGCGGGCCAGCAGATCGGCGGGCACGGGCGCGGGGTCGGGATTCGGCGGCAGGCCAAGGAACACCGCGAGGCAGTAGCCGGCGTAGGCGGCCAGCGCCAGCGCCCACGCCGGCCAGCGATTGCCGGGCTGCGCCAGCCGCCGCGCGAGCGCGCAGGCGGCGACCAGCCCAACCACGGCCAAGACGATCGCCAGCAGGAACGCCGTCTGGCGCATCTCGATGGTCTCGGGCTGCCCGACGCCCGGCGGATTCGCCGGGTACCTGAGGAACGGGAAGAGCGCCAGCGCCCAAAACGACGCCGCAGCGGCAAGCAGCGCCCGACGGAACGTGCCGACGGCCGGTAGGAGGTGCTCCAGCACGGGGAAGGCCGCGCCGAACAACAGGCCCATGAAGACGCCGTACAGTATGAGGCCAGCCGGCAGCGCGCGCTGCTGTTCCTCGCGTGATACCGGCGGCTCCAGCTCCGCCGCCTGAGGCATGGGTGCCTGCGCGGCACGAGCCTCTTCCAGGGCGATGGCCTCATCGATGATCGGTGCGGTCGCCAGGGTGTGAAACAGGGCCATCGCCGTGCCGGCGATCAGCCCGGCGACCAGCACCGCGCGAACCACGCTCCACAGATCACGCATCACACACCTCGGAAAGCACGGTGTACGATCAGCGACGGCCACGGGCTGCGGCAGGCCCGTTCCGCCAGCCCACCCCGCAGGTGTCAGGCACGGCGGCGCTGCGCCCTCGTCAGTGGCGTCAGCCGATATCTGGTAGCGGGACGACGACCGGCGCTCAGCCCTCTCGCTACGAGCGGCGATAAAGGTCGCCCGCTCGTCTGTCGGCGGCTCGATGGTCGCCCGGCGGCGCTACGACCAGCGCGCTAGTGGCAGGGGAAAGCAGCGGCGTGGCGCGCGTCGTGGACCAGCTCGTGCAAAACATTGAGCTGATACGAGACATCGCCGAGCACCGGCGACAGGAGCTGCCCCTGGTCGAATCCCAGCGCGAAGAGGCCGAGCATTCCCGCAGCGACGGAGAGTCCCATCCACCATGTCTCGCGACGCAGAACCGCAACACGCACCCGCATGCCGCTCCTCCCTTGCACGTAGCCGCTAGGCAGCGCCGCGCGGCCACTGATGTCGCCATCGTAGGCGCGACGGCGGCCGCTTGTCAACCGCCTGTGGGCGATCGCGCACTACCCTCCGGCGCCCTCGACCGTCTCTTCTTCGATACGATAGTACTCGTTCAGCCCGACGAGGGCTTCGATGTCCTGGCGCAGGTCGATCATCTCCTCGGCGTCGAACGGCGCCATGCCGCGGTCGTGCAGCGCGGCGTAGGCCTCGCGCGTCGCCTTGGCGCTGGCGAAGAGGGCGATCTGGGCCTCGATAAGCATCCGGTAGCCCATCGGCTCCAGCTCCTGCGTCGCCAGCACCGGCCGCCCGACGCGGTTGCCCCAGCTATTGACGTAGACCAGCGGACCGGGAATGTCCCGCGGCGCGCGCTCGGCCTCCGCGCGATCGTTCGGGAAGAGCATGACCATGTCGGCCCCGGCCTCGAGGAACGCATTACCGCGCCGCACGCCCTCCTGGTAGCCGTCAGTGCGCATCGAGTCGGTGCGCGCGATGATCACGAAGTCGGGATCGGCCTCGCGCGCTCGCTGAGCCAGCTTGATCTTGTGGACCATCTCGTCGAGCGGAATGACGTGCTCGCGGTAGTCGCGGTGGTAGTGCGCGCGCTTTGGGAAATGCTGGTCCTCGATGTGCGTCCCGGCGACGCCGGCCCAGGTCATCTCCTGCACGGTCCGAAACGTGTGCAGCGGCTCGCCGAACCCGGCATCGCCGTCGATGACCAGGGGGACGCTGATGCGGCGGGCGATGTGCCCGGCGGCCGTGACGATCTCCATCATAGTCGTCAGCGGCTCGGTCAGGCAGGTGGACGACCCGAACGCGTAGCCCCCGAGGTAGACGACCGGGAAGCCGGCCTGCTCGGCCATGCGCGCGGTCAGCGCGTTGATGCAGGTTGGGGCAACGATAAGGCCTGGCTTGGCCAGGAGCTGGCGCAACTGCTGGCTGGGGCGCATACGGTACCTCCCTCGTGCGGCGGCTCGCCGTCGACCGCGTGCTCGGCCGCGGAGACGGCCACAGCCTAGCACGACCGCCAAGCGGGGGTCAACGCGTCGGCGGGACGCCGAGATCGTGCTCGATCTGCTCGATGAACGGGCAGGGGGTCGGCGGCGAGGGCAGGTAGGCCGCTTCGGCTTCCGGCGCGCGCCGCAGCAGGTCGGCTAAGAGCCGGTAGGAGGCGTGGGCCGGCAGCGCGTTGAACTCGGCCAGCGTGAGGTCGAGCGCAGCGGTTGCGAGCACCTCGAACCGCGCTCCCGCTTCCCGCGCGGGAATGCGGTCGGAGGGTGAGGTCGTCTCCCTATCTCCACTCAGCTCTCCACTCAGCGCGTCGCGTGCGCCACACGGCGCGCTGCGCGCTCACTGCACCCGCCCGCGCGCGGCGACGGGCCAGACAGCGACGACGCGGCCGTCGCGGGTGACGTAGTACAGGTCGTGGAGGTTGATCGTTGTGTCGCAGTGGCTGGGGGTGATCTCCACCTTGTCGCCAATGGCCAGCGGGTTGCCGCTGTCGAAGGTCAGGCGGCCGTGCTCGTCGCCGCGCGGCGTGTAGCGTGCGTCGAGGTTCTTCGCTCTGGGCGGGCCGCTGTCGGTGCTCAGCGACTTGTAGCCGGCGTCGACGATGGCGGCAGTGCCACTGCGGCTGACGACCGACGCCAGGACGGTCAGCGCGCTCTCGAAACTCAGGCCGGCCACATGCCCATACTCGATGTCCATGACCACGTAGGAGCCTGCCTGCACCTCCGTGATGGCCCGATAGTCGGCGGCGAACTGATGCGTGCCGGTGCCGCCCGTGCTGACGATCTCCGTGGGCAGCCCGTGCACGGCGAGCAGGTCGGCCGTCTGGCAGAGAGGCTGCATGGCCGCGGCGTGGGCTGTTCGCCGCTCGTCGGGGTCGACGATGTGCTGCGCGTGGCCCTCGTAGCCCTGGAGCCCGGCGAGCTCCAGCCCCGGCATGCGCGCGACCTTCAATGCCAGATCGAGGGCCGACTCGCCTGGCTCGACGCCGGTGCGGTGCTGCCCGACGTCGACATCGACCAGGCAGCGCAGCCGCAGGCCGGCGGCCGCGGCCGCATCGGAGACGGCCTGCGCCGCCGCCGCGTCGTCCACGACGGTGATGACGCTGGCCTGCTGCGCCAGGCCGATCAGCCGCCGGATCTTCGCCGGCCCGACGACCTCGGTCGTGACGAGGATGCCGGAGATGCCGCCGGCGGCCATCACCTCGGCCTCGCCCAGCTTGGCACAGCAGATGCCCACGGCCCCGCGCTCGAGCTGCATGCGGGCGACGTTCGGCGTCTTGTGCGTCTTGGCGTGCGGGCGCAAGCGCACCGGTTTGTCGGCGAAGAAGCGTGCCATGGCATCGAGATTGCGCTCGAGCCGGTCGAGGTCGAGCAGCAGGCACGGCGTGTCGAGCTGGTCGATGGTCTTGCCAACGGCCTGCGGGTCCGGAGCCCAGACCATGCCCTCCTCCGTCGTCGCGGCTGGGTGTGCGGCCCGGCGAGGCCGAAGGCCGCCGTTCGCGCGCTCCGGCCACCAGCATACACGCTCGCACGCGGCAGAGGAGCAGGGGCTTTGCGCGGCGGGCCGGGAAGCCGCCGTCTCGCGCTGCCAGAAGAGGGCTGGCTGGCCTCAGCGACCTCGCGCGTAATGACGGCGTGGAGCAAAGCCACGCCGCGCGGGCTGCCCACCGGCCGACGGGCTCGCCCGACCCAGGGCGAGCCGCGGCAGGCAGAGGACGACGGCAGCTCCGAAGCCTTCGGCGCTTTGGATGGCGAGGCTCGCGGCTCGTCGCTAGCTCGACGGGCCGTCTCGGCCAGCGCAGCCCCGTCGTCCGGCGGGCCGGCCCACTGGCGGCCGATTCCGACCCGCTCGCGCTGGCCTTCGTACGGCGCGCCGTCCCCGGCGCTGGGGGCTGCCGCTAGGGCAGCGCGAGGATGCGCAGGTCGCGCAGCGCGTCGAGCACGGCGCACGGCGGGATGTCGGCCACCGCGGCCGGCCGCCAGCCGGCCACGTCGAGGCCCGGCGGCAGCAGGCAGCGTGCGCGCGACCCGTGCGCGCCCCAGAC
>JACQUS010000071.1 GCA_016210125.1 Chloroflexota bacterium
CCACAGGTGTGGGCCAGGGCCACGAAGGTCGGCCAGGGGCAGCCGGCGCGCGCGAGCAGGTCGAGGTCGACGTAGGGCAGGACGCCGGCGTAGCTGTGATGCAGCGCCAGATGCAGGCAGAGGAGCAGCAGCTCGTCGGCCGGCGCCGGCCGCAGCAGACGCGCGCCGTCGCGCGCGTAGGGCAGGGCGCGCGTCCATAGGCCGGCCAGGTCGACCGGAAAGGCCGCCGCGAGCCAGGGCTCGGTGAAGAGCTGCCAGTGCAGGTCGAGGTGCACGCCGCTTGGCCCGACGAGCAGCGCCTGCGTGCCGTAGCGCAGCAGGAAGGCGCTCGGCGGCCCGGCGCTGTCGAGGCGATAGCCCGCCGTGGCCAGCGCGGCCAGCGCTCGGTCCACCTGCGCCGGTGAGACGAGCAGGTCGAGGTCGCCCATGGGCCGGCAGCCGACGCTCGGGTAGCCTGTCGCCGCCAGCGTGGCGCCCTTGTAGGCCAGCGCCGGCACCCGTACTACCTCCAGCGCGCGGGCGATACGGGCCAGCTCGGCCAGCAAGCGAGTGTTCTGAGCCGCGGTCGCCAGGTAGCGCTGCCAGAGCGCGTCCCAGACCGCGGACCGGAGGCGCTGCTCAAGGCCGGCTGCGCGCAGGCGAAAGGCCAGCAGCGGGGCGAGACCCAGCGTGTCGAGCAGCGGCAGCGCGCGCGGCCAGTCGATCGCCGCTCGGTCCGCCGAGGCGGGCAGCGTATCCGGCGCCGCGCGCAGAAGGGCCAGGAGCGCGCTGTCCGATGGCGAGATGGCGCCGCCGAGCCGGGTCGCTAGCGGGCGAGCGTGCGCGACGTGCTCGTCACCGCCGGGCTGAGGCCGAGAGCGAGGCATCTGCGATCACTCCGCTCGCCAGTCTCCGAAGGCGACTCGCCTCCGCCGAGAATCGAGTCTTGGACCGACGCGTACGGATTCTGCGCCTCCGCTGCGCTGCGCGTCAGGGCGCCGGGGCTGCCGCCGTGCTGCGGTGTGCCGTGGCGGCGAGCGCGTAAGGCGAAGGAGGGGCGAGGTGTCCTCGCCCCTTCACTGCGCGGCTCAAGGGAGGGATGAGTTCAGCGCCACTCCTCGTCGAAGAGGCTCGGGTCGAGGCCGCCGCGCGGGGCCCCGGCGATGGCGCGCGGGGGCGTGGCCGCCGGCATGCTGGCTGGGCCGCTGCCGTAGTAATAGTAATACCCCGTCTCTTCCATGCGCACCTTGTTCAGCACCGTGCCGATCAGGTTGCCGCCCACCTTGCGCAGCAGGTCGGCCGAGCGGACGATCAGGTCCTGCCGCGTCTGCCCGGCGGCGACGACGAGCAGCACGCCCGAGACCAGGCTAGCGAGGATGACCGCGTCGGCGGCGACCATGACGGGCGGCGCGTCGACGAGGACGATGTCGGCCCGCGCGCTCAGCGCCGCCAGCACCTCGACCATCCGGCCGGTGTGCAGCAGCTCGGAGTGGTTGGCGACCTGGCTACCGCCGGTGAGCACCCAGAGCCGATCGTTGGCCACGCGGCGCAGGAAGCTGTCGAGCGTCGGGCGGCCGGGCGGGCCAAACGGCTGTGGCGCCAGTGGGATCGTCTCGTTGGCCAGCAGGTCAGACAGCCCGCGCGCGTTCGGAATGCCCAGCATGCGGTGCACGTTGGGGCGGCGCATGTCGGCGTCGACGAGAACGACGCGCTTGCCAGCCTGCGCCAACACCAGGGCCAGGTTGCAGGTGGTCAGCGTCTTCCCTTCGCGCGGCGCCGGGCTGGTGACCAGCAGCGAGCGCGGCGCCAGGTCGGCCAGGGCGACGTCCACCTGCGTGCGCAGCGCGCGATAGGCTTCGACTACTGGAGCGCGCGATTGGTAGAGCGCCACGAGCCGGTCCTCGTCGCGCCGCCCCTTGATGACGTTGATGACGCCGCTCGACGGGAGCTGCAGCAGCCGCTCCAGCTCCTCGGGCGTGCGCACCGAGTAGCTGGACTCCCAGTATTCGAGGTAGAGCAGCAGGCCGAGGCCGACCGAGAGCCCGCCGAGGAAGCCGAAAATCAGGTTGCGGTAGGAGAACGTCTTGTTAATCGGCGTCGTCGGCAGCACCGCGCGGTCAATGATCACCGCCGTGGTCATATTGCCGGCCATGTTGCGGTAGTTGAGCAGCGCCGTCGTCGACTCCAGCAGCACCTTCAGCGTGTCGTTCAGCTCAGTCTGTAGGCGCCGCAGCTCCGGGCTGTCCGGCGCCGCTGCCTGGAGCTGCGCGATGCGCAGGCGCAAGTCCTCGACGCGGGCGCGCGCCTGCTCCTGCTCGACCTGGAGGAGCTGCGCCATGGTGTCGCCAGTGAACTGCCGCTGCTGGCTCTGGTTCTCGCTAATGAACGTCTCGGCGACGGTGTTGGCGAGGAACTGGGCCAGCTCCGGCGAGGCGTGTGTGACGGTGATGGCGAAGAACTGCGTGCGCGGAATGGCCTCGGACGAGATGGCGCCGCCGACCTCGTCGGCGTTGAGGTCGAGACCTGTCCGCTGGACGACCAACTGGGCGAACGAGCGACTCTTGAGGTAGTGCGCGTAGGTCGCCGCGAGGTCCTTGGCCGCATCGCTGGCGTAGGGCAGGAGCGCGCTGGCCGCGGCGGGATTGATCATCAGCGTCGCTGTCGCCGCGTAGACCGGTCGCTCGCGCTTGGTGAACACCGCGGCCGAGGCGGTCCCGACGAGGCAGAGGAGGACGATGAGCCAGGCGCGTCGCCGCAGCGCTTTGTAGATGCGATAGACTTCCATGGGTCGTCGCCTATCTCTCGCGGTCTGTTGCCAGTCTAGCTGCTAGCCCGCGACCGCAAATCCCCCGCCTCGGTTAGTTCCCGTAGCACGAAAGTACCAGGGTAAGGGTGGACCTCACCCCCGGCACGACCTCCCTCCTCATAGGTCGTCTAGATATGTCGTCCAGGCGCCTGCTCGGTCGCCGCCATGGCGATTGTGCCACACAAGAGCATGATCGGCACGGCCGCGGCAAGTCTTCGCCGTCTGGCTACCGCAACGCGCGCGCCGCCCGCTGCGTGTAGCTTTACGGGATCGCAGGGCCGCCCCGGCGTCGGCGCGCCGCCGAGCGGCGGTCTGCGCGGGCCGCCGGCGCAGCGCCCGCCGGCCCGCGGCGGTGCCGCCACGCCGCTCCGCTCTTGCAAGGGGCTATCCGCGCGTCGCCGCCGGCAGGGACCGGCTCCGGCGCACGCGCGCCGCGCGAGAGGCGGACGGTCGAGAAGCACGGCCGCCGGGCTGCGCGGGCGACACGCGTTGCCACGCGTTGCATAGAGGTTGCCACGCGGGCGATTCTCAAGCAGCATAGATGTAGGAGGATCACCCCAGGGG
>JACQUS010000072.1 GCA_016210125.1 Chloroflexota bacterium
CCGACTTCGTCACGGGATCGACGGTGATGACGAGCACAGTATCGGTGCGGCTGGGCAGGCCCTGCTCCTGCGGCCGGCGGTCCACCCCCAGCAGGAGGATGTTGACGCGCTCGGTGCCGCCCCACACGGGCAGCGCGACGGCAGACCGCCCGTCCGCTGCCGCGCGCGCCGCTTGCGCGGTCGACCCAATACTCGAGCCGATCGTCGAGCCGATGAGGCGCGCCGGTGGGACCAACGCCGTCGGCAGGAGCTGGGCCAGCGCCCCGTCGGCCTGGCCGTCGCTCTCGGCCAGGCGCAGCAGCGTGGCGGCGAACAGCGCGCCGGAGAGCAGCCCGCCGACGACGAAGACCCCGAGAACGGCGCCAATCAAGAACCGTAGCGCCCGGGGCCGCCGTCGTGGCGCCACAGCGCCTGGCGCGTCCCTTGGCGTCAGATCTGCCCGGACCATGGTGTCGGTAGTATACCACGGCGGACAGAGAGGCGAGCGTCCGGAGATCTCACCCCCCACTCGCTCTCTTGTGAGCATAGCCTGCTGGCCAGCGCTGACCCACCCCTCCCCGAGTGGAAGGCGGTGCAGAGGGGGGCTATCGCCTCCTCTGGGCTCCCCATCGGCCGTCCACACGGCTCCTCATCCATGAGGTGCGCCCCACGGGACATGGGCGCGAGGGGAAGAGGGGAATCCAGAGCGGGATCCAATGGGAGCTTCGCCCGTCTCGAATACCTTCTTGGGGAGTTGCCCATGTCGCTGAGCGACGCCAGCGATGAATGAAAAGCGGTTGCGCCGCAGCGCCGTGGGCGCAGGAACCTCTCCCCCTTCCCCCTCTCCGAGTCGGAGAGGGGGAGCGGAGGGGGTGAGGTAACGCCCGGGAGCTGTTTTCACAGGAGGGGGCGGGGCATCCCCACCGAGGACGCATATGTTCAGAGGGCTGACCGGGAGCGCTCACGCAGCCGCCGCCGCAAGCGCGCGCGGATCGGCGCGACGGCCGCGCGGCGGTGGCTCAGGCGCTCGTGCTCGTCGGGCGACAGCTCGAGGTAGAACTTGCCGACCTCCGGCAGCCAGAAGACCGCGCGGTAGGGAAAGCCGGGGGCGCGCTTCGGGCTGGGCGCCTCGCTGATCACGCCGCGGATCGCCCCCGACGAGAGCACGTGCTCGCCGTCGGGCCAGGCCAGCGCCAACACCACGCGGAACTGCGCCCCACGGCGCTCGGGCGGCACGCCGCGCAAGCGCTCCAGCGTGTAGGCGATGAGCGCCTCGTCGTCGGCCTGGTCGTCGGCCCCGGGGTCGCCCAGCCAGCGGCGCGAGCGCACGCCCGGCTCGCCGCCGAGCGCGTCGATCTCCAGCCCGCCGTCGTCGGCCAGCGTCGGTAAGCCGCCCCAGCGGGCGTAGAACCGCGCCTTCAGCAGCGCGTTCTCCTCGAACGTCGCGCCGGTCTCGGCCACCTCCGGGGCCTCCGGCAGGTCAGCCAGCGTCAGCCAGCGGACCGGCACGTCGGCTAGCAGCGGCAGCAGCTCGCGCTGCTTGGCCGGGTTGCGAGTGGCCAGGAGGCAGGTGGGTCGCCGTGTTCCGTCTTGCGCCTGGTGTGCTCGCGCCACAAGCTCGCTAAACGGCAATCCGCTCCTCGGGCGGTGGGATGATCTCCTCCGGTTCCGGAAGCGCCTCGATGGAGATGGTCGACAGCGCGGCGTCACCCAGTCGCGCGCGCGCCTCGAGCACCTCGAAGCCGACGATCGCTCCGTCCGCGTCGAGGTCTACCGTAACGCCTTCGACCACCTCGACGCCTCGGCGTGCCTTGACGCCGTCGCGCAGGAGTACATAGAGCGCATCGGCGTAGCGATCGTACGTGATACGCACGGTGTTCCCCACTATCGGCCTATGGCCCGCCTGGCTCCTCGAAGTCGAAGGCGATGGAGGTCTCGTAGTGCGGCTGCGTCGTGGCGCGCAGGATGCGGTGCGCCTCGTGGGTGACGCGCTGGTCCAGCGACTCACGGTCGGCGAACTCGGCGACGATGCAGTTGGTGTAGCCGCCCGACCGGCCGCCAAAGTCGCGCCCGCTGCGGAAGGCCAGGAAGCCCGGCACCTCGGCGACGAGCCGCCGGCCGGCGGCGGCCATGGCCTCGGCCAGAGCCTCCTCATGCCCCGGCTTGGCACGGTAGAGGACGACGTGCCAGATCTTAGGCATCAGCGGACCAGGTCGCCGTATTGGTCGGGCCGGCGGTCGCGCCAGAAGGGCAGCCGCTTGCGCGCCTCAGCCACCTGCGCTAGGTCGATGTTCGCCACGACCAGCTCGTCGCCGTCGCCCTCGGCCTTGGCCAGCACCTCGCCGCCCTCCAGCGGCCCGACGACCAACGACTGGCCGATGTTGTCGCGCGCGCCCTCCAGTCCGGCCTTGTTCGGCGCCACGCCGAAGAAGCCGTTCTCGTAGGCGCGCACGCAGAGCAGCCGCTCCCACACCGACCAGCGATAGGGCTGGCCGTAGGCAGCGAGGTTGTTCGGGTAGAACACGACCTCTGCGCCCTTGAGCGCCAGGGCGCGCGAGCCCTCGGGGAAGAGACGATCGTAGCAGATCTGCACGCCAGCTCTGACGCCCATGACCTCGAACACCGGGAAACCGAGATTGCCCGGCGCGAAGTACAGGCGCTCGAAGCTGCCCGTCCCGCCCGGCAGGCTCGACGGGAAGTAGGCCGGGAGGTGTACTTTGCGATACTTGCCGATGACCTCACCGCGCTCGTCGAAAACCAACGCCGAGTTGTAATGCGCGTCGCTTTCGCGCTCGCCATAGGGCAGCACGAGCGCGATACGATACCTACGGACGCGGATAAGCAGCGGCTCGACCAGCGGGCCTGGCAGCTCGTCGAAGAACGCGTCGTTGTCGCGCACGAGCCGCGCCGGAAAGAACGGCATCAGACAGAGCTCGGGATAGCACAGCATCTGCACGCCGCGCTCCCCGGCCGCGTCGAGCAACGCCGCCAGGCGCTCGACCGTGGCGGCCTTGTCGTCGGTCGTCGGGCCGACCTGCGCCGCGGCGACGGTGAGGATGCGCTCCATGGGTCCACGCTCCAGCCCTGCAGATCGTGGGCAGTGTAGCAGAGCCGTCGCTGAGCGGCTAGCGCGGGTGTGCTATGGTACCTTACTGAGGAGGTCGAGGAGGGTGGGGAGTGTCGCTCCGAGGCGTGAGGAACGCCACGGCCGTTAGTGCCGTCGAAGCGCCCAGTGCCCCGGTCGCCTTGCCCGCACTCGTCGCCGCGCTCGGCGTGGAGCATGTCGCCGTGCCGCTCAGCGCGGTCGCGGCCGTCGTCGCCGCGCCGCCGGCCGTGCCTCTGCCAGCCGCGCCGGCGTACCTGCGCGGCGGCGTCGTCTGGCAAGGGCAGCTCGTGCCGCTGCTCGACGTAGCGGCGCTCCTGGGCCTGGAGGCCCCGCCGGCCGGTGGCGAGGCCGTGGTGCTGCGCCAGGGCGAGGCCCTGGCCGCGCTGCTCGTCGCCCGCGTGCAGGGCGAGGCCGAGCTGGCCGTGCCCGATGTCGAGAGCATCCCGCCTGCGCCCGACGCGGCCGCCTTGCCAGTGCACCGGCCGGCTGTGGCCGACGCCTTCGGTCGCCCGGCACGCGCCGCGGACGGCGCGCCGGTCCGCCTGCTCGATGTCGCCGCCCTGTTCGCCATTGCCGAGCTCACGGCGGTCCTCGGCTAGGGAGCGGAGCATGCAGCGCGACTCAGCCCTGCCGGCCGCGCGCGACGCGCCGCACGCGGCGGGTCTGCGTGGCCTCCCGCTGGCGGCGCTCGTCGTCGGGGCGAGCGTCGTTTTCCTCCTGGTCGTCGCCTTCGCCAGTTTGCGTCTGCTTGACACGCAGCGGCAGGCCGCGGCCGAGCTGCACCGCGCCGCCACAGCCGCCACGGCGCTCGCGGCTGGCGAGGCCGCCGTCTATCGTATTGAGGCGGCCACACTGCGCTCTCTGGTGGAGCCGCGTGCCGAGGACGGCGTCGCCGCGCAGAACGCGGTCCAAGAGTTGCGCACGAAGCTCGACGC
>JACQUS010000073.1 GCA_016210125.1 Chloroflexota bacterium
GCGCGCTACACGCTGGGCCGCGCGCGCTTCGCCCACGTCGCCGACCGCGTGGCCGCCCTGCTCGACCGCAGCGAGACCCTGCGCGCCGCCCTGGCCCACGGCGCCAACGCCGACGCGGCGGCCTACGCCGCCCTTGCCGCGGCCTGCCGTCTGCCGCGCGCCGACGACACGCAGCGCGCCGCCCGCCAGGCGGCCATCGCCCGCGCCGCGCGCACGGCGGCCGAGGTGCCGCTCGACCTGACGGCGCGCTGCGTCGAGCTGCTGGCGCTGGCCGAAGAGCTAGCCGCTGTCGGCAACCCGCAGCTCATCAGCGATGCCGGCGCGGCGGCGGCCCTGGCCGGGGGAGCGCTGGAGGCGCTGCTGCTGAACGCCGAGGTCAACCTGCGGAGCGCCGGCGACGCGGCCTTCGCCGCCGACGTGGTCGAGCGCGCCACCACCTACCGCGCGCAGGCCACCGCGCACCGCGCCGCGACGCTCGTGCGCGTCCGCGCGGCACTGGAAAGACGAGCGTGAGCGTCCAGATCCTCGACGGTCGGCCAGTGGCCGCGGCCATCAGGGGCGAGCTGCGGGCTGAGGGCGCTCGCCTAGCGGCGCGCGTCGGCCATCCGCCGGCCATCGCCGTCGTGCAGATGGGCCGCGACCCCGCGGCCGATCGCTACGTCCGCGCCATCCGCCGCGCCTTTGAGGAGGTCGACCTCGGCTTTCAGCTCCGTGCGCTGTCCCGCGAGGCCCCGGTCGCCGAGCTCGAGGCGGCGCTGCGCGACCTGAACGCCGACGCGCGGATCAGCGGCATCCTCGTGCAGATGCCGCTGCCGCCACACGTCCCGCCCGACCTCGTCCCACAGACGCTGTCGCCGGAGAAGGACGTCGACGGGATTCACCCGCTGAACGCCGGGCGGCTCGCCCAGGGCGACCAGCGCGCCTTCGTGCCGGCCACGCCCCTCGGCGGGCTGGAGCTGCTGCGAGGCTATAATGTGCCCATCGCCGGCCGCCATGCCGTCGTCGTCGGGCGCAGCAACGTCGTCGGCAAGCCAATGGCCCTGCTGCTCTTGCACCAGCACGCCACGGTGACTATTGCCCACTCGCGCACGTCCGACCTACCCGCGCTTACCCGCCAGGCCGACATCCTCGTCGCCGCGACGGGTCGGCCGGGCCTCATCCGCGCCGGTATGGTGCGCCACGGCGCGATCGTCGTCGACTTCGGCGTAAACGTCGTCGACGGCAAGGTCGTCGGCGACGTCGCCTTCGAGGAGGTCGCCGCCGTCGCCGGCGCCATTACCCCGGTGCCCGGCGGCACAGGGCCGATGACCAACGTCATGCTCATCGGCAACACGCTGCTCGCTGCGCGGCGAGCGCACGGGGCGGATTAAAGCGCCGTCAGGATGACCTCGCGCTCCTCCCGCAGGTCCAGCTCGATGGGCTTGGGCAGCCGCTCGCCGCGCGCGTTGAAGAGCAGCCGGACCACGGGGCGGTCGAGCTGGTCCGGCGCCACCTGCACGACGACGCCGCGATGGCCGACCCGCGGCCCAGCGCGCACGAGGACCTCGGTCCCGAGGGGAAAGACGGGGAGGATGTCGAGGAAGGCCCGCACCATCTCGCGGTTGAGGTGCGGGCCGGCCGACTCGCGCAGCGTGCCGACGACGGCGTCCGGCGGCAGCGCCTGGCGGTAGGGGCGGTCGCTGCTCAGCGCGTCGTACACGTCGGCCACGGCGGCGATCTCGGCGTGCAGGATGATGCCGCCGCTGGTGCGATTGGCGACCGCATCGCGCACGACGCGGTTCGAGCCGCGCAGGCCGCGGGGGTAGCCCTTGCCGTCCTGCCGCTCGTGGTGCTGGTAGGCGACGTGGTTGGCCAGGAGCTCCTTCGGACGCATGGTGCGCAGCAGCTCGAAGCCCAGGCGCGGGTGCTCGCGGACTTGGGCCATCTCCTCTGCGGTGAGGCGGCCGGGCTTGTTCAGAATCTCCTTCGGCACGAAGACCTTGCCGATGTCGTGCACCAGGCAGCCGGCCGCCAGCTCGCGGAGCTGCTCGCGCCGCAGGTTCAGCCGCCGGCCGATCAGCAGGGCGACGATCGTCTCGTCAAGCACGTGGACGAAGGTATAGCCGTCGAAGGCCCGCAGCGTCGTGATGCCGTTGAACGTCTCGACGCCCATGGTCTCTTCGATGACCATCTCCAGGTCGCGCTGCAGGTCCTCCCAGCCCGGCAGCTCGCGCACGCGCGCGGCGAAGTCGCGCTGGTGCATCGCGCGCCGGCGCTGGGCGGCGTCGGCGCGCTGGAGCGGCTCGGTGACCTGCTGGAGCGCGCTATACACGCGGAAGAGGTCGCGCGTGGCCATCAGCCGGACGCGCTGCGAGATGACGTCCTCGATGACCACGTCGTCGGTGTCGGGGTCCTCGACGTAGACGAAGCGGACGCCGCGCTGGCCCAGCTCCTGCAGGTAGCGCTCGTTCAGCCGCACGCCGAAGTTCAGCAGGATGTCTCCGCGCTCGTTGTAGACGGCGCGCGCCAGCTCCATGCCGGTGTGGGCGTCGCGTAGGGGGATGCGTCGCACGGCGGCCCTCGCTCAGGCCGGTCGGCGGCGGTTGTTCATCGCGTAGACGAAGGCGAAGACCTCGGCCACGACGGCGTAGAGCTCCGGCGGGATGACCTGGTCGAGATCGAGCTTCGCCAGCACCTGGACGAGGTCGGGGTCTTGGCGGATCGGGACGCCGTGCTCCTGGGCCAGGGCGATGATGCGCTCCGCGACCAGACCCTGGCCCTTCGCGGCGATGACCGGCGCGCGGTGCTTACCCGACTGGTACTCGAGGGCCACTGCCGTCTTTAGCGGCTGCCGGCGCTTGGGTCGCTCGCCCCCCGGCTGATCCGTCACCTCAGCTCACCACATCGCCACATGTGGGGCCGACGGCCCCACCCCACCCGATTGATGTTCCCAGAGGGCGCTTCGCCCCCTTGGAACTCTCCTCCCGCTCCGCGTCGCCGCGTCCCCCTCTCTCCGCGTCGGAGAGAGGGCCGGGGGAGAGGTCAACTTCTCAGACTACCGTGTCCACCCGCCGCGGCTCGGCGGGCGGGAGCGGCGCGGCCGAGGCGGCCGCCGCACCGACGTGCAGACTGCGCACGTCGGCCTGCGCGTAGCCGAGCGTCGCCAGCGCCTCGGCCAGCGCGGCGCCGTGGGCCGCCAGCAGATCCACCGCGGCGCGGTCGGCGCTGCTGAAATGGCAGCCGACGTGCTCGCCGTGAACGACCAGGTCGGCGGCGAGCTGGCCCAGCCCCTCGAGGTCGAACTCGAAGCGCATATGCACCGGCTGCACGGCCGGGTCGAGCCGCCGGCCCTCGGGATCACGCTGCACCTTCACACGCACCGACTCCCAGCCTGGCGCGGAGGTCCAGGGGAGCTGCCAGACGTAGACGCGGCCAGCCTCGGTCGTCAGTGGCGGCTCGCCGGCATTGGTGAGCTGCTGGAAGGCCACCTCGCCGCTGAGCTGGCGGAGCGCCGCGCGCAGGGCCGTGGCCTCGCGCTGCACGACGCCGCCGGGCCGCTCGGCGAGGAGAGCGTCCAGCTCGGCTAGCAGCGCCTCCAGCGCCAAGCGCAGGTCGCGCCCAAGCGCCGGCCGCTCGTCGCCCGTCCAGCGGGCAAGCTTGGCTTCCAGCGACGTCGCCACGTCGGCGCTGCGCCGCGCGAGGCGCTCAGCCAGCGGCCCCTCGCCTTCGAAGAGCGCCAGCTCGTCGAGCAGGCCAGCGAAGTGCGCCAGGGCGTCGCGCACGCCGGCGGAGCGCGGGTCGTCACGCCCGCGCAGGAGCACCGTCAGGCGCTCGGCGCGCGTGCCGACGCTGCGCAGCGCGCGGCCGAGCGGGCCGTCGCCCTGGAGGTAAGCGCGGGCCAGCTCCATGCTGGCAGCAGTCACCGGCAGGCCGAGCTGCTGGAGCAGCGCCGCAGCGCGCAGGTCGTGCGGGCTGGTCCGGCCGAGCTCGGTCAGGCGCGCGGCAAGGTCGGCCAGGGCCTTGGCGTCGAGCGGCACGCCGAGGGCCATGAACTCGCGCGCCAGCGCTTCGAGGGTCGGGCTCGGCTCCAGGCCCATGCCGCGCAGCACGGCCTGCAGCTCCGGCCCGGCAAGCGTACGCAGCGCGCCGGGGCTGAGCCGCTCCAGCACCTGCATGCGCAGCACGTCGGGGCTGGCGTCGCGCACGCGCAGAACGACCTGGTCGCCCGCCGCCAGCGGGGCTTGGGTCTCGGCGGTGATCTGCCGCCCGCCGAGGTCGATGATCGCGCGCCGGCCCTGCACGTCGATGACCCGGCCCTCGATGACCTGGTCCAGCGCGAGGCCGAGCCGCCCCGGCGCTTCGAGCGGCCGGATGCCCGCTGGCGCCGCCGATGGCTCAGTAGGGCGAACGGAAGAGACGTCCAGCGCTAGCCTCCCCGCGCGTCGGCCCGGCCGGACGCGCCGTCAGCGCATCCTCGCGGCCGCCAGCGCATCCTCGCGCACCTGCCGCGATGCCGTCGCCACGCTCCTAGCAAAGCGCTCGTGAGGATGCGCGCTGCGCCCAGTGTCCATAAGATACCATGGCGCGCGCTGCGCCTAGCATGGAAAGGCGGTGAAATGTCACACCCCGTCATCTCCTGGCACGCTCATTGCGCCCGCGTCGCCCGAGGGCAGCTTCCCCAGGTTGAGCACGGCCCTGGCGGGCTGCCCCACCCCACCCCAGGAATGAGTCCCAAAGGGGGCTTCGCCCCCTTTGGATGCCCCCGCTGTGCGGCCACGCCTTCCCCCTCTCCCGCGCGCGGGAGAGGGGGACCGAGGGGGTGAGGCTGTCCCTGGCGGCACAGCCGCGTTTCGGGCATCGCCCGCGTCCCGCAGGGACCTCGCCAACTCCCTCCGCGCGGCACAGACCCGCGCGCCGCGTGTCAGCAATGTCCTACAATGGGCGTGCGCACCTTGGCTCGTCGCGACGCGCCGCGAGACGAGCGCCGTCATCGCTTTACGCCAGGCTTCGGAGACTCGACGCTGGCGAGCGAGCGCACAGACTCGACTCGCGGCAGCCCGCCCCGCGCTCCGGTCCACCCGTTGCCCGCACCGCGCGCACGCACGACCCACGGGGACAACGGGCATCGCCCTGCCCAGCAGACCGCGCCGGGTGGCGCGGCCGCGCGCACCGCCGCGCGCACGCTCTCGCGCGCGTGCGCAATGGGAGGCCTGCGTCATGCCTGAGGAGCAGATCAAGACGCTGAGCCAGGCCGAGGTCCTGGCGCAGATACGGGCCGCGCTGGCCGCCCGAGACGTGCCGCCGCTGGCCGAGTTGGCCGAGGAGCACCCGGGCATCATGGCCGCGGCGCTCCTCGCGCTCACGCCCGCGGAGACGCGCCATCTGGTGGCCCTAATCGGCGATGACCGCGCCGCCACGGTCGTCGAGGAGCTGGACGCGGCCGACGCTGCGGACGTGCTGGCGCGCCTGACGCGCGCCGACGCCGCCGACGTGCTCGAGGAGATGGCCCCCGACGACGCCACCGACGTGGTCGAGGTGCTGCCGCCGGCCGAGGCCGAGGCGCTGCTCATCGAGATGGAGCCGGCCGACGCGGCGCACATCCGCGAGCTGCTGGCCTACCCGCCGGACACCGCCGGCGGCATCATGACCCCCGAGTTCCTGGCCCTCAGCCCCAACCTCACCGTCGAGGAGGCCATCACCGCCCTGCGCACGGTGGCGCAGGAGGTCGAGACGGTCTACTACGTCTACGTCATCGACGCGGAGGACCGCCTGCTCGGCGTCCTCGGCCTGCGCAACCTGCTGCTCGCACCACCGGGCACGCGCGTCGGCGACCTCGTCGACCGCGACGTGGTGCGCATCCGCGCCGACGCCGACCAGGAAGAGGCTGCGCGGATGCTGCGGGAGTACCGCTTCCTGGCCATCCCGGTCGTCGACGCCGAGAACCGCCTGCTGGGCATCATCACCGCCGACGACGTCGCCGACGTGGTCGAGGAGGAGACGACCGAGGACATCGAGCGCCTCGGCGGCTCGCAGCCGCTCGAAGAGCCGTATCTCCGGGCCAGCGTGCTCGACCTCGTGCGCAAGCGCGCCGGCTGGCTGCTCTTCCTGTTCGTGGCCTCGGCGTACACGGTGAACGTGCTGCACTACTTCGAGGCCGAGCTCCAGGCCGTCGTCGCGCTGGGCTTTTTCATCCCTATGCTCATCGGCACGGGCGGCAACGTCGGCTCGCAGGTGACGACTACGCTGACACGCGCCCTGGCGCTGGGCGATGTGGCCCCCGGCGACGTGCTGGAGGTGCTCTCTAAGGAGCTGCGCGTGAGCCTGCTGCTCGGCCTGGTCATGGGCGGCGCGACGCTTCTGCGTGCCTTGCTGCTCGGCACACCCGACCTGGGCCACGTAGTGGCGATCACCGCCTTTCTGGTCGTCCTCTGGGCCACGACGGTGGCCGCGGTGCTGCCGCTGCTCCTGCGCGCACTGCGCCTCGACCCGGCCGTCGTTTCCACCCCGCTCATCACCACGCTGGTCGACGGCACCGGGCTGGTCATCTACTTCGAGGTGGCGCGCGCGCTGCTGCGCCTGGGCTGAGCGTCGCGGGGTCGCGCGACTGGGGCGCATGTGCAAACCACCGATTGAGCGGATTGCTGGAGCCATCGTAGCCGTAGGGGCGGGTTTGAAACCCGCCCCTACGGTGTCACGGAAGAACGCGACGATCAGGCGCTCGCGCGCCTCACCGACTTACCGCTTCAGGTTGATGAGGTCCTGGAGCACCTCGTCGGACGTGCTGATGACCCGCGCGTTGGCCTGGAAGCCGCGCTCGGCCAGGATCATGCGCGTGAACTGCTCGGCCAGGTTGACGTTCGAGCCCTCGAGCACGCCGGAGGCGACGGTGCCGCGCCCGCCGGTGCCGGCCGTGCCGACGATGGGCGTGCCTGAGGCCAACGACTCGGCGAAAGCGCTGCCGCCGGCCTTGTTCAGACCGGCCGGGTTGAGGAAGCGCGCCATAGCGAGCTGCGCCAGGGCCTGCGTGCGGCCGTTCGAGTACGCGCCGATGAGGCGGCCGAGCGAGTCGACGGTCATCGACAGGAGCTGGCCAGCGGCGCTACCGTTGTTCGCCGCGATGTTCACCGCCGAGCTCTGCGCCACCTGGCTCAGCGGGCGCATGTCGACGCGCACGACTTGGCCGACCGCCGCGCCGTTGGTCGGGTTGACGGTGAACTGCGGGGTGAACGCCGACGGGGCCGCCGGGAGGGGGTCGGACGGGTTCTCGCCGGTCGGGCCGCCCGTGGCGTCGAAGGTCAGCGCGCCGGTGCCCAGCGCCAGCGTCGGCGGTGTGCCGGTCGCACCCAGCGTTTCGTCGGTCGTCGCGGCGGCCCAGGACCAGGCATTGCCGGCCGTCTTCGTGAACGTCACGGTGACAGCGTGCCCGATGCCCAGCGAGTCGTAAAGGGTCATCGTCACGGCGGCCGTGGCCGCCACAGCGGCGGCGGAGTCGAGGTTGCCGGAGATCTTGAGCTGCGTGCTCTGCGTGCCGCCGATCGTCGTCTGCGGGATGGTGATGCTGGCGACCGCGAGGCCGGTGTTGACGTTGCCCCGGGCATCGGCTGTCCAGCCCTGGACGCGCAGGCCGCCGGCGTTCGTCAGCGCGCCGTCGGCGCCGACGTTGAAGCTGCCGTCGCGCGTGTAGAGCTGCCGGCGGCCGTCGCTCAGGGTGAAGAACCCTTCGCCCTCGACGGCGACGTCGGTGTCTTGTCCGGTCGGCTGGAGGTCGCCCTGGGTGTGGATCGTCTCGACGGCACGCAGCGCCATGCCCATGCCGACTTGCATCGGGTTCGTGCCGCCGACGCCGGCTGGGTCGGGGGCCGTGCCGCCGCGCAGCGTCTGGCTCAGCAGGTCCTGGAAGGCGATGCGGCTGGCCTTGAAGCCCGTCGTGTTCACGTTGGCGATGTTGTTGCCGACGACGTCGAGGTAGGTCTGGTGACTACGCAGCGATGAGACTGCGGTCAAAAGCGAGCGGAGCATCTTTCGCAACCCTCCATGGTATGCGCGAGGTGTGCCCGATCGGGCGTGTCCGATCGGCCTGTGCTGCCGTGGAGCTCGGGTTGCGACGCCGCCTCAGTCGGTCGGCGGCTCTGGCCCCCTCGTGGAGGTCCGGCCACTCCTGGCGTCCCAAGCTCCGGCCACGCGCTGGCCGCGTCCGTGCGGCCAAGCGCCCCGTTTCCCTCTAGCGTACCCCACACCGTCAAGCGACGCTAGACCTGGCGTGCGGCCGCGCGTTCGTTCTGCACACCTCCTTCGACGATGACCACGCTATCCACGTTGGTGAACACGTTCGCCCGCCGCCGTGCCGCGTCGACTGCGGTGATGACGGTGCGGTTGCGCACGCTCACCACGAGGGCGAGGTCGTCGTACAGCACCAGCGATTCCCTGGCGCCCTTCTGTGCGGCCCTGTCCACGGCCGCCTCGATGCGTGCCAGGTCATGGCCGTCGAGCGGCGTTGGCCGCGTTGCCAGCCGCGCCTGCGCGTGCGCCGAGAACCGCAGTCCGGCCTGCTGGGTCGCCAGCACCTGCGCGAAGTCCGCGCCGGCCGGCGCCGCGCCCGGCTTGGGCTGTGCGGTCCCGGCGGGCGCCGGGGCCGCAGCACGCACGCGGTGGAGCATGGCCTAGCGCACCTCCGTCACGGCGTCGAGCGCCACGCGCTGGCCGCCGACTTGGAGCGTGGCGTTCCCGTCCCTCAGCGTCACGGCGTTCACCGTCCCCGCGACGCCGTCCTTGGTCTGGACGGAGCGGCCGATGAGGCCGCTAGCGAGCGTCACCTGCTGCGCCTGCATCAGCTTGTCCAGCCCGGCGACCATCTTGTCCATCTGCTCCAGCGAGCGGAACTGCGCGAGCTGGACGATGAACTCGCGGTCCTCCATGGGCTTGAGCGGGTCCTGGTTACGGAGCTGCGCAATCAGCAACTGGAGAAAGTCGTCTTTGCCAATGTCCTGGCCGTTGCCCTTGCGCGCCGCGGCAAGCGCCGTCGTCGCGGCGTTGCCCACAATCCCTTCGATCGGCATCGCGCCTCCCTCTACACCCGGTAGTCGACGACGTGGTCGCTGAGTCGCTGCGGCTCGCGCACCGCTGGCGTAGCCTCAGGCTCGGCGGGCCAGTCGCCCGTGCCGCGGCCCCGCGGCGCCGCGCCCTGCCACGGCGCTTCGCCGCCGGCGCCGAAGGCCAGACCGCCGCCCTGCCCGAGCGACACCTGAAGCCCCTCGACGCGCAGTCCCTGGTCCGCGAGCGCCTGGCGGAGCTGCGCCAGGCTGCTCTCCAGCAGCCCCTTGACCTCGCCGGACGCAGTGCGCAAGTGCACAGTCACGTGATCGTTCTGCACCGTCAGCCGCACGTGCAGCTCGCCGAGCGACGGCGGGTCGAGCCGCAGCAGCAGCTCGCTGCGCCGCTCGCCGTGCGTCATCTGGATGGCGCGCACGACCTGCTCGAACACAGGTGTGCGCGCGGCCGGCGCGGTCTCAGCAGGAGGCGGCGCCTCGGCGCGGGCCGCCGACGGCGCGCTGGCTGGCGCGTCGACGGCGGAAGGCTGGCCCTGACGCGGGCTGCGCTGCTCGGCGTGCTCCTCACCGCCCGGGCGCGAGGGCGTCTGGTCAGCGCTGGGCGCGGCGACCTCCGCAACCGGCGGCGCATCTGCGGGGACGGTCGCCGCGACATCGCGCGCTGCCGAGGCCGGCGCGACTGCTGCGCGCGCCGCGGCTGCGACCGTAGCCTCGACGATCGCCTCGGCCGCAACGCCGCTCGGGACCGCCGCCGACTGGGTTGCGCGCGGCGCTGCCGCGGGCGTGACGAGCCGCGCGGGCTCGTCGGACGGCTTCACGGCTGTGCGCGGCGCTGTCTCGGCGGCCGTCGGCTGGTCACCCTGGGCGTCGGGTGCGGCAGTCGCCGTCGGCTGGTCAACCGGGGCGTCGGGTACAGCGCGCGCCGCTGGCTGGCGTGCCACAGCGGCGTCGTTCTTCGGGAGCTCTGGCCTATCGGCGGTGCGCGCGCCGGGCGCCGGCACGGCGGGCTGCGGAGTCGGCTCGACCGTGGCGGCCGCCGGACTGGGCTCACTCACCGGGCCGGCAGCGGTAGCCCCGGCGGGCTGCGGGCTGACTACCAGCGCATCCTGCGGCGCCAGTGGGCGCGGCGGCGCGCTCGGAGCGGCGGCGTCGGCTGGTCGCGGAGTGGCCTGCGCGGGCGCTGTATCTGGGCTGCTGCCCGTCGCGGCTGCCGGCGTCGACGAGGGTTGCGGCTGCGCCGGTACGACTGCGTCGCCGTCGGCCGCGCTCGGCGGGACCTGGACGGGCAGGGCCATGGCCGGCGTTGCCGTCGCGGACGGCGCCTGAGTCGCCAGAGCGAGCGGGTCGAGTCCGCTCGCGGGAGCGGGCTGCGCCCGTGGGCCGGCCCAGGTGAGCTGCGCGAGGCCGGGCTCGACGGCCGGCAGGAGCGCCGGCAGGCCGGCCGTGGCGGGCGCGCCGCCCTCGGTGGCGACGTCGGCCAGCGGCATGGGCTGCTGCGGCGCGATGGCGCTAGCGACGGCGAGCGTGGCGACGGCCTGCTCGACCAGTGCGTCAAAGGTCGTCGGCTCGCCGGCGGCTCCCGGCGCGCCGGTCGCCCCGGCCGGTGCGGCCGGCTCGCCGGTGATGGGCGCGAAGATCTCGGCAGCCCCGCCGCCGACGGCATTCACCTCTGCCACGCCACCCTCCTCGGGCCGCTACACCTGCATCCGCGTCAGCTCGTGGTAGGCCTCGAGCAGCTTGTTGCGCACCTGGAGCGTGAGCCGGAAGGCCAGCGCGGCGCGCTCCTGGGCGATGACGGCGTCGTGCAGGTCGACCTCGTCGCCCGTCGCTACGCGCACGGCCAGCTCGTCGGCGCGCTGCTGGAGCGTGTCCACCTGCCCGATCGCCTCGCCGAGCACTTTCTGAAAGCTGCTGAGCGCGTCGGCGGCCGTCGTGGGGCGCGTCGCCGGCGGCTGCGGCTCGACCGATGGGACGCTCAGGCGCGTCGGATCGATCGCCATCCTCATCCCCCTCCGCCCGCTAACGCACTTCGCTGAGCGCGGCGCGGATGATCTGTAGGCGGCTGTTCAGCATCTGCCCTAGCGCCTGGAAGGAGATCTGCGTCTCCGCTAGAGCGGACATCTCGCGCTCCAGCTCGACGTTGTTGCCGTCGTTGCGCGCGGGAGCCGTCGACAGGAGCACCTGCGGCCGGACGCTGGCGACCGACGGCGGTACGTCCTGGAGGTGCGCCGTGTGCGACACGAGGAGCAGTGGCCCGCTGGCCGGCTGCATGGCCGAGCGCAAGAAGTCCTCGAAGCGCACCTCGAGCGCCGTGTAGCGCGGCGTCTCCACGTTGGCGACGTTGTTGCTGATCACCTGCTGGCGCGCCGACAGCCCGCTCATGGCGCGCTGGAGCGCCTGGAGCGTGCGGCTGGACAGCGGGTCGACGGCCATGGCGTGCTTCCTCTGCGCCTCTGTGCTCAGCGTAGCACGGCCGTCGAGCGACTCAATGGCACAATGGTCCTAAGGGGTGTGGCGTAGGAGCGTGCCAAGTGAGCCCACGCGCGGCCATCGTGTAGACTACGAGAGTTGGCTGCTGGCGATGAGGACGGGTCCCACGTGACGACGCGGGCCCGTCCACGATCGAGGAGGTGCGGCGTGGGTCGAGGGTCGAGCGGCGTCTGGCGCTGGTGGCTAGCGGCGGCGGCCCTGGCCCTCCTGGCCACGACCTGGGCTTCGGCGTCGCAGGCTCAGGCTCCGGCGCCGGGCGGGTGGACACGCGTCGAGAGCGGATCCGACGTCGACCTCTACGACGTGCACTTTCCCAGCCCGGAGGTCGGCTACGCCGTCGGCGACCAGCGCACGATCCTCCGCACGGCCGACCGCGGCGCCACCTGGACCGTTCAGGGCTTCCGCGGCCCGCGCCGGTTCTGGTCGGTGCGCGCGCTGACCGACACGCATGCCTGGGCGGCAGGTGACCAGGGCGAGATCGTAATGACGACCACCGGTGGGTCCGACTGGCAGACGTCGGTGACCGACACCAACTTCGCCTGGCAGGCGCTGTCGTTGGTGAGCTACCCCGAAAATCCGACGGGCATCCAGTACAGCCTCGTCGTCGGCGCGCAGGCCATCGGCCGCTCGACAGACGTCCTCGGAAGGAGCTGGCGGATACCGGTCAACTTTCCCCCGGCCGGCGGCCTGTCACAGCCGAACCTCTATGGCGCGGACGTGCGCAGTGGCACTGTCGGCGTCGTCGTAGGTGAGCGCGCCATCTATTACCGCACCGCAGACGGCTCGTGGAGCGGCTCGAGCTATCCCGAGGTGCTCTACGGCGTGCATCTCGTTGACGAGACGACCGGCTGGGTGGTCGGCACGAATGGCACGATCCTGAAGACCGCCGACGCCGGCGCGAACTGGACGGCGCAGCCCTCGGGAACGACGGCCACGCTCTACGACGTGCACTTCGTCGACGCGCTGCGCGGCTGGGTCGTCGGCGCCGGTGGGACGATCCTGGCCACGCGCGACGGCGGCGCCACCTGGGTCCCGCAGGAGAGCGTGGTGAGCGCTGACCTGCGCGGCGTATGGTTCACGGGCGTCGACGAGGGCTGGGTCGTCGGCGGCGGCGGCGTGATCCTGCGCACGACGACGGGCGGGCGGCCGGCCGCCGCGCCCGTCCCCACGGCCACGGCGACACTCCCCGGCGAGATCAGGCCAGCGCCAACGCCCACGGCGACGCCGGCGGTGCCGCGCCTCTGGCGCATCTACTTGCCCAGCGCCTTCCGCACCTTCAAGGGGCCATAGGACCGGTTCGCTTAGGAGCCCACCGCACTCCGCCGCGAGCGCTTGCGCCTTCGTAGGCGCGACGCCAGCGATGAATGAAAAGCGGCTGCGCCGCGGGGGATAGGCCTCACCCCCCGGCCCCCTCTCCAGCGCGGCTGGAGAGGGGGAGCAGGGCGGGCCGGGAGTCCAGACGGGGCGAAGCCCCCTCTGAGAACCTCTTTGGGGTGGGGCAGGGCAGACACCCAGAAGGGTATTGTCACAGGAGTGCAGAGGTCGCCCTGGCGACCTCTGCCGGAGTTTGGGCTGTCCCCACCTGCGACGTGAGGCGGGGCAACCCGCTGCTACGCCAGCCCGAGC
>JACQUS010000084.1 GCA_016210125.1 Chloroflexota bacterium
GTGCACGAGACAGACGCGCTCGCCGAAGGGCGACAGTCGGGCGCGCGCTGCGTCGAGCGTCGTTGGGTCGCGGTCGAGGCCCAGAAGCTGGCCCTCCCGTGCGCTGGCCGAGAGGATAGCTTCGGCGTGGCCGCCGCCGCCGACCGTCGCGTCGACATATCGGCCGCCGGCGCTGACCTTCAGCAGCACCAGCGTCTCGGCCAAAAGGACCGCGGTATGCTCGTGCACGTGGGCTTCCATCGCCACCATCGCCATCGTCGGATCACGGCTCACCGAGCGCGGCGCGCTCATTGCTGACGGCTGATCGCTGACGGCTGATCGCTGACGGCTGATCGCTGACCACCTAGATGATCCCGAGCTCTGCGAGCTTGCCGGCGATGAAGTCGGCCTGCTCCTCTACCTGGGAGCGCGCGATCCGCCAGGCTTCGCGGCTCCAGATCTCGACGCGGGTGTTCACGCCGATGACGACCGCCTGCTGTCGGATGTCTGCATACTCGCGCAGGTAGGCCGGCAGGACGACGCGCCCCTGTCCGTCCAGCTCCCCGTCGGTCGCCCCGGCGAACATCAGCCGGACGAACGAGCGCGCCTCTGCGCTGGTCAGCGGAAGCTGGCTCAGCCGCTCGGCCAGGCGCTCCCAATCCCCGCGCGTGAAGACGAACAGGCAGCGGTCGAGGCCGCGCGTGACGACCAGCCCGTCGGCGAACGCCGGGCGGAACTTGGCCGGGACGGCCAGGCGGCCGTTCTCTTCGACCGTGTGCTCGAACTCGCCCATGAACACGGCGCATATCCCCAGGCCGGGCGGGTTATCCCCCAAAAATCCCCACTTATCCCCACCTTCGTCCGGCATGCCCATGCTAGTGCCCGGCCTCACCGAGCGCAAGGCGCACGCGGCCTTTCGAGCGGCCGAACGCGGGCTAGACAGCGAAGTGTAATGCCGCCGAAAACGACGTCTTCGCCGTAGTGCGGGCGACGGCCGAGGAGTCCGGCAGCCCCGGGGTGATGTGAGCAGATCTTGAGCGAACTGGGGTTGCAGACTCGCGCATCTGCTGCGCACACTGGTATTGAGAGGGGCACTTGCGGTCGCCTGTCATAGCCCTGAAAATGCGGTTTGACTGCCTTTCATCCATCGCGGTGCCGCTGCAGAGCAGCATGGACGATTCTGAACACGCGAAGGGCGCGAAGAATCCGTACCCCTCGTGCCGGTTTTCGCGCCGAGGAGGCGGCGGATGCTTCGTGACTCCGCTCCTCGGAATGCCAGGTGCGACGGTGTGACTCGAAGACCGGCACGGACGGCGGTCGGACTGCAGCGATCGCCGGGCTCGTGCCGGAAGGGAGAGCGTAGCCCATGCCGCGACGACGAGAGCCCCAGCCACGGCGCCAGCCGCCGCGGATCCCGCTTCTGCTGATCGCGGGAGTGGTGGTCGTAGTGGCGCTCGCAGCATTCGTCATGTGGCCGCGAGCGGAGGCCGAGGTTGCAGCCGACCCTTCCGCCCCCGCTCGCCTGGTGGCCACGAATCCAGCGGTTGACCTGGGCCGCGTCCCGCTGGACGTGCCGGTAGAGGCCCGCTTCGCACTGGTGAATACCGGCGGCCACGAGGTGCGGCTTATCGGCCGGCCGACGGTGAAAACGCTGGAAGGGTGTTGACCGGCCGAGCCGATCGTCGGTACGACGGTCCTCAAGCCCGGGCAGACGACGACCCTACGCTATCAGTTCATGATGCACCCGGGCATGGACGGCCCACACCGTTTCGAGATCGCGCTCCGCACAAGCAGTCCCGAGACGCCGATCGTGACGCTGACCCTGCGGGCGCACGCCGGATAGCGGCCGCCACCCGCGTGGGACTCGAAGACACGGGGGCAGAGCGAGTTTCGCCGGCGTCTCGCGGTCGCTGGCTAGCTGGCGTCCGGCCCTCCCGACGCCGGAGTGCCTTTTCGCGCGTCGCTGCACGTCGCCTTTGGCGTGCGGGCGTCCAGGACGGCGTTGGCCAGGGCGTCGGCGCGGCGGTTGAAGTCGCGCGGGACGTGGCGGACGGCCACCTGCGGAAGGCTAGTCAGTAGCGCGCGCGCCCGCTCCCATAAGGGCTTCAGCCGCGCGTTGCGCACGCGGTAGCGGCCGCTGAGCTGCATGACCAGCAGCTCGCTGTCGAGCAGCACCTCTAGCCACTCGGGGCGATGCTCGCGCGCCGCCTCGAGTCCGTCGATGAGGGCCTCGTACTCGGCCTCATTATTCGTCCGCCGGCCGAGATAGCGGCTGCCGTGGCCGACCTCGCGCTCGCCGTCCAGCAAGACGAACGCCGCCGCGGCCGGGCCGGGGTTGCCGCGCGACGCGCCGTCAGCGTGCAGACGGAGGGTGGACATCAGCAGCCTGCGCTAGCGCGCGGCCCAGAGGATGCGCCCACAGGAGCTACAGAACACCAGGTCTGGCCCGACGCGCGCCCGCTGCACCAGCGCGGCCGGGAGGCTCAGCCGGCAGCCATGGCAGGTGCTCTGCTCGACGCGCGCGACGGCCCGCCCGGCGCGCTCGCGCCGCAGCCGCTCGTAGACGGCGCGGTGCTCCTCGCCGAGCGTCGCGATATGCGCCGTGCGCTGGCGCTGTCCCTCGGCCAGCTCGTCGCGCATGCGGGAAATCTGCTCGTGCAGCTCGGCCTGGGCTGCCTGCCAAGCGGCCTCGGTCTCGGCAAGCTGGCGCTCGGCGGCGCGCAGCGCCGCGCGGCCGGTCTCAACCTCCTCCATCACGGCGAGAAGCCGGTCCTCCAAACGGCCCTTCTGGGCGCGGAGCTGCGCCGAGTCGCGCTCCCAGCTTTGCAGCTCCTTCGGGTTGCGGACGCGCCCGCCGTAGAGCTTCTGCTCGACGTCGCGCAGGTGCGTCTCGACCTGCGCCAGCTCGAGCTCCAGGTCACGCTGGCGTAGCTCGGCGCCGTGGACGGTGCGCGAGCGCTCGACGACGCCGGCGCGGGCGGCCTGCAGGTCCGCCGACTCCCCGACCTGGTGCTCCGCGGCGCGCAGCGCCTGCTGGAGCGTCTCGACGCGCAGGTCGAGCGTCTGGAGTCGGTAGAGCGCCTCCGCTGCCTGCATCCTCTCCTCGGAGCCGCGGGGAAAGGTGGGCTCACCAGGATTCGAACCTGGGACCGACCGGTTATGAGCCGGCTGCTCTGCCGCTGAGCTATGAGCCCACGTGGTGGAGTCGTGCGACGCCGGCGCGTCGCGCCAGCGCCGCGCCTGCTTTCATTCTACCGCGCCGGGGCGGCGCTTGCTGACCGTAGCCGATACCGTACCACTCCCGGCGCGGCGCGCCCTTAGGCGCCGCTCCGGCCCCCACCCGCCACGGCCCGCCGCAGCGCCGCCGCGACCTTGGGCCGGAGCCCGATGCGGCGCTCCTGGCCGCGCAGCGCTCGGCCGAGATTGTCTACATGGCGCACGATGATGAGCAGCGCGCCGAGGCCGACCAGCACAACGTAGCCGGCCGGCAGCGCGCCCTGGGCGATGGCCGCCAGCACCAGGACGACGGCGGCGACCGCCGACGCCACCGAGCCGAGCGCGACGATGTCGGTCAGCAACACGACAAGGATGGCGACGAGCACGCCGGCAACGGTGATGACCGGCGAGACGGCCAGCATAATCCCGATGCCCGTCGCCACGCCGCGGCCGCCGCGGAAGCCGACATAAATCGGCCAGTTGTGGCCGACGAGCACGGCAATGCCGGCGATGGCGTCGACGAACGGGTAGGCGTCCACGGCCCCGCCGACGAACAGGCGGCCGACCCACAACGCCAGCAGCCCCTTCAGCGCGTCGGCCAGCAGCACGATGACGGCTGGCCCCCAGCCGATAGCGCGGGCGACGTTGGTCGCCCCGGTTCGGCCGCTGCCGTACTGCCGTACGTCGACGCCGGCGACGAGCCGGCTGACGATCAGCCCGCTCGGCACCGCGCCGAGCAGGTAGGCCGCGACGGCAGCGACAACGCCCGTGCCCAGCGCCACACCGGCCCCCTATCCCGACTCAACCACGCCGCAACGCGATCACGCCGACTCAATCTGCTCGATGCGGTAGCGCAGCGTGCCCGCCGGGACGGTCACCTCAACGGTCTCGCCCGGCAGACGGTCCAGCAGCGCCTTGCCCACCGGCGAGGCGACCGACAGCTTGCCCAGCCGCGGATTGGCCTCGTTCGTGCTTACCAACGTGTAGCGCAGCTCGTCGTCCTCGTTCAGGTCGCGCAGGACGATGGTCGAACCAATGGCCACACGCTCGCTGACGGGTGTCTCGCGCAGCACCTCGGCCGTGGCCAGGATGGCCTCCAGCTCTCGAATCCGCGCCTCGACCATCGCCTGGTGCTGCTTCGCCGCGTCGTAAGGCGCGTTCTCGCGGATGTCCCGATCAGCACGGGCCTCCCGCAGCGCCTGGGCGATGCGCGCCCGCTCGACCGTGCTGAGGTTCTTCAGCTCGGCCTCGAGCGCCGCGTGGCCATCGGCCGTCAGGACCGTCGCCGGGCGGTCGTTCGCTCTCGCAGCCGCCTGCGCCGCGTTCCCGCCCTTTCGCGTGCTCGCCGCCGCGCTGCGCGGCGGCTTGAGATAGCGGGCCAGCTTGTACGGGATCGCGCCGGTGCGCTCCGCGAAGGCCAGGAAGCTCTTGAGCGGCGGCACGGCACGCGCCAGGTCCATGCGGTTGGCGATGAGGTAGTCCTGGTAGCCCTCCACGTCGCGCGCCGTGAGGCTCTCCGGCGGCCGGTCGTCGCCGAGCCAGCGCCGGAAGCGCAGCAGCTCCTGCTGCTGCGCCGTCTGCTGCTGCGCAGGGACGCTCTTCAGGTAAGCGGCGGTCAGATCGCTTAGCATGGGCATCGCTCTAGACCTCGAACGCTCGGTACATCTGGCGCTGATGCGTCGCGCTCACGCGGACGCGCGGGACCTGCTTACGCAGCCAGGGCTTCAGCTCCTGCGCTACCAAGGTCGGCACGGCGGGCTCGTGCGCGACCACCTGCGCGTGCGGGTGGGTGAACAGCACGACGGGATAGACCGGGATGCCCGCCGCGTCGGTCGTGTCGATCGACTCGCCGGTACGGTCGGCCTTGGCGCTCTTGGGACGCTGTCCGTCCCCCGGCGCGGCGTCCTCGCCAGCCGGCGGTGCGGACGCCTCGGCCGCGGCGATCTTGCCCTGCAGGTAGGCGCGCACCGCGGCGGCGCGCCGCTCGGCGTCGCGGGCCGGGTTGCCGACGCCGCCCTCTGCCAGCGCGCCGATCATCAACAGCCAATTCCAGCGCCGCTCGTAGCGCGTCCCGGTCGCCGTGATGTTCCCGTAGTGGTGGCGCAACTCGAAGACAAAGACCCCGCCGGGCGTGAGCAGCACGTGCTGCGCCGGCACGCCCGGGAGGTACTGCACGAGGCGGTAGCGATGGTCCAGCCCGCGCAGCGCCGTGGCCACCAGCTCGTCCTCGCGCGGCCGGCGCGCGAAGCGCAGACGATCGCGCGCGCCGGCATTGAAGAAAAACAGCCCGGCCAGCAGGGAGCCGTAAGCCCAGCCGATGTACTCGATGCCCACGAACGAGACGACCAGCCCGCCGAGCATGAAGCCCAGGCCGGCGAACGTGTGGAAGCGGGCGCTCCGCGCGCGCTGCGCAATGTGCTGCTCGTTGACGACGACTTGCACGCTGTTAGTCCTCGAACCCGCTAAAGATTAGGGTCGTGTTCTGGCCGCCGAAGCCAAAGCTGTTGTTCACCGCTACGCGCACCCGCTGCTCGCGCGCGACGTTCGGCACGTAGTCCAGGTCACAGGTCGGGTCGGGGCGCTCGTAGTTGATCGTCGGGTGCACCTTCTGGTCGCGGATCGACAGCACGCACGCGACGCTCTCGACCGCCCCGGCCGCGCCGAGCAGGTGGCCGACCATCGACTTGGGCGCGCTGACCGGTACACGGTACGCGTGCGGGCCGAGCACGCGCTTGAGGGCCACCGTCTCGGCCGTGTCGCCGAGCGGCGTCGAGGTCGCGTGCGCGCTCACGTAGTCGACGGCCTCGGGCGGCAGAGCGGCGTCGCGCAGCGCGCGCTGGAGGGCCCGCGCCGGGCCATCGCCGTCCGGCTCGGGAGCGGTGACGTGGTAGGCGTCGGCCGACACGCCGTAGCCGACCAGCTCGCAGAGAATGCGCGCGTCGCGGCGCAAGGCGTGCTCGAGGTCCTCCAGAACGAGCATCGCGCAGCCCTCGCCAGCGACGAAGCCATCGCGCTCGGCGTCGAACGGGCGGCTGGCGCGCTGCGGCTCGTCGTTGCGGCTGCTGAGCGCGCGCATCGTGGCGAAGCCGGCCAGGCCCAGCGCGCAGATGGAGCCCTCGGTTCCACCGGCGAGCATCGCCAGCGCGTCGCCGCGGCGGATGACCTCGGCGGCCTCGCCGATGGCCTGACCGCTCGCAGCGCAGGCCGTTACGACGGTCGAGCAGTAGCCCTTGAGGCCGAACAGCCGGCTGACGTGCCCGGCAGGCATGTTCGGCAACATCGACGGCACGAAGAACGGGCTGACGCGCGTCCCTCCCCTCGTAAACAGCACGCTCGCCTCGCGCTCGATGATGTCGAACGCCCCGATCGCCGTGCCAAGAAGCACGCCGGTCTCGGGGGCCAGCTCCGGCGCAATACGCAGCCGCGCGTCCTCCAGGGCTTGGCGCGACGCCGCGACGGCGAAGTGGCTGAAGCGCGCCATCCGGCGCGCCTCTTTGGCGTCGATGTGGTCGAGCGGATCGAAGCCGTGCACCTCGGCGGCGATCTGGCACGAGTAGCCGCTGGCGTCGAACCCGGTGATGCGCCCGACGCCGGAGCGGCCGGCCAGCAGGCCGGCCCAGTAGTCCTCGACGTTCAGCCCGAGCGGCGTGATGGCACCGAAACCGGTGACGACAACGCGCCGCCGGCCACGATGGTCCGTCACCATCGCACGCCCCCTTGCATCATGCCTCGCATCATGCCTTGCATCATGCCTCGACGGCCTGCCCCGCGCAGGCCGCACTCAGGCGCTCGACCAGCGCCCCGGTAGCGGCCTCGTGCGCGACGCGGACGGCGTTGGCGATGGCCCAGGCGCGGCTGCGCCCGTGGGCCACGATCACCACGCCGTTGACGCCGAGCAGCGGCGAGCCGCCGTACTCCTCGTAGCTCACGCGCCGGCGCATGCGCCGCAGCGCCGGCAGCATCAGCAGCGCGCCAAGCCGCGAGACCCAGCCGCGCAGCGCTTCCTCGCGCAGCATGCGGACCAATGTCTCGGCCAAGCCCTCGCTGAGCTTGATGACCACGTTGCCGACAAAACCGTCGGTCACCACGACATCGGCCTCGCCGAGCGGGATGTGTCGCCCCTCGACGTTGCCGGCGAAGTTCAGGTCGCTCGCGGCGAGCAGGCGGTGGGCTTCCAGCACGAGCTGGCTACCCTTCGTCGGCTCCTCGCCGTTGCTCAGCAGCGCGACGCGCGGCCGCTCGCGGCGCAGGGCCGACTCGGCGTAGGCCACACCCATCTGCGCGAACTGGACGAGGTGCTGCGGCCGGCACTCGGCGTTGGCCCCGACGTCGAGCAGCAGCACCGGCTGGCGCAGCGCCGGGTAGACGATGGCCAGCGCCGGGCGCGCCACGCCCGCGATACGCCCTAGCTCGAACAGCGCGGCGGCCATGGCGGCGCCGGTGTTCCCGGCGGTCACGAATGCCGCCGCGCGGCCCTCCTTGACGAGCCGCAAGCCGACGACCAGGGACGAGTCAGGCTTGGCGCGCACCGCCTGCACGGGGTGCTCGGCCATGCCGACGACCGAAGGCGCCTCGACGAGCGCGAGCGCTGCCAGGTCGATCCCGGCCTCACGGGCCGCCTGGCGGATGGTGTCACCCGGTCCGACGAGCGCGACCGGAATGCCCCAGCGACGCCGCGCCTCGGCCGCGCCCAGCAGCACCTCGCGCGGCGCGTGGTCCCCGCCCATGGCGTCGAGCGCGACGGGAAGGCCATCAGACATCGAGGTTGCGTACGCGCTTGGCGTGCGTCTGGATGAAGCGCCGGCGCGGCGGCACGTCTTCACCCATGAGCATACTAAAGACCTGGTCGGCCGTGACCGCGTCCGCCACGCTGACCTGGAGCACCGTGCGGCGCGTCGGGTCCATGGTCGTCTCCCAGAGCTGCTCAGGGTTCATCTCGCCCAGGCCCTTGTAGCGCTGCACCTGCGCGTTCTTGCCGTTCAGCCGCCCCATCAGGAGGTCCTTCTCCTCATCGGAGTAGACGTAATGCCGCTCCTTGCTGACCTGGACGCGGTAGAGCGGCGGCTGGGCGATGTACAGGTGGCCGCCCTCGATGAGCTCCTTCATATTCCGGAAGAAGAAGGTCAGCAGCAGGGTGCGGATGTGCGAGCCGTCGACGTCGGCGTCCGTCATGATGATGATCCGATGGTAGCGCAGCTTGGCCGTGTTGAAGCGCTCGCCGACGCCCGCGCCCAGCGCCGTGATGATGGCGCGGATCTCCTCGTGGGAGAGCATCTTGTCGGGCCGGGCCTTCTCTACGTTCAGTATCTTGCCTCTCAGGGGCAGCACGGCCTGGAACCGCCGGTCGCGCCCCTGCTTGGCCGACCCGCCCGCCGATTCCCCCTCGACGATGTAGAGCTCGCTCAAGGCCGGGTCGCGCTCCTGGCAGTCGGCCAGCTTGCCCGGCAGCAGGGTTCCCTCGAGCGCTCCCTTGCGCCGGACCAGGTCGCGCGCCTTCCGCGCCGCCTCGCGCGCCCGCGCGGCGCTCGCCGCTTTCTCGATCACGTTGCGGGCGGCGCCGGGGTTCTCCCGCAGATAGTTGCCGAGGTGCTCGTACAC
>JACQUS010000085.1 GCA_016210125.1 Chloroflexota bacterium
CAGGACACGGCCGGTATCACCCTCACCGCCGACAGCAGCACGGTGGTGACGCTGACGATCAAGCCGGGCACGGGCGCCCGCGGCGCTGTGCTCACCTGCGACCAGACGCAGGGCGGCGTGGCCAGCACGCGCGTGCTGAGCGGCACGGCGACGTTCTCCGGCTGCGCGATCGACCGGCCGGGCGCGGGCTACGTCCTCGTCGCCACGGCGGCCGGGCTGCCGCTGTTCGAGACCGCGCCGTTCAACGTCACGCTGGCCGGTGACACGAACGGCGACGGCCGTGTGTCGATCGCCGACTACTCGCTGGTCGTCACGCACTTCGGCAAGAGCATGGCCAGCGCCGACTGGCGCGACGCCACGACGCGTCCGTGGCGCGCCGACCTCGATGGCGACGAGGCGGTCGACGTGGTCGACCACTCGATCGCCGTGACGCGCTTCGGCACGAGCACGACGGTGGCCGTCGCGCCGAGCGATCCGAGCGCCGGGCCGTAGGGGCGACCGCGCAAGGGAGGCTCGTGACCGCCGACGCGTGTGCCGCGCTGGCGTGGCTGGGGCGCTCCGCCGTCGGCGTCCGGTGGGACTGCCTCGGTCGTCAGCGCGCACGACGTCGGCCTGCCGGACTGGCTGTCGATGGCTTGCGTCGCGGACCGGGGCGCGCCAAGCGCTTGCCTCATTCGGCGCGCGTGTGTTATACGGGACAGGGCGCAGAAGCGGACGCGTGATCCGGCAGCGCGAAGGATAAGCGCAAACGGGGAGTGCAAAGGAGGCCTCGCCCCCCTGCGGTCAAACCCCTCGGGTGGGGCGGGGCTGGCGCCGCGAACGGACGTTTCGAGGGGAGGAGGCGATGATCTACGAGGTGCGCACGTACGACCTGTATCCGGGCACCGTCCCCGACTTCGAGGCCGCCTTCGCGGCGTCGCTGCCCGAGCGCGAGAAGGTCTCCCCCCTCGGGGCGTTCTGGCACACCGAGATCGGCCCGCTCAACCAGGTCATCCACGTCTGGCCCTACCGCGACCTGGAGCACCGGCGCCAGTGCCGTGAGGCCGCAATGGCCACGGGCAAGTGGCCGCCGGCCACCCGCCCTTTCACTCTTCAGCAACAGTCGGAGATTATGGTCCCGGTGCCCTTCCTGCCGGAGATGAAGCCCGGACACTACGGCAACGTCTACGAGATGCGCACCTACACCGTGCGCGTTGGCGACATGCCGCGCTTGCTCGAGGTCTACGCGCAGGGGCTTGAGGAGCGGCTGAAGCTGTCGCCGTTGCTGGCCTGCTGGACGTGCGACGTCGGCCCGGTGACCAAGTTCGTGCGCATTTGGCCCTATGCCGACCTGAACGAGCGCGCGCGCATCCGCGCCGAGGCCACGAAGCTAGCGGACTGGCCGCCTAGGGACCTCGAGTTCCTTGTCGCCCAGGAGAACAAGATCCTGGTCCCGGCGCCGTTCTCGCCAGTGCGCTAGCGCGCGCCGGGCCGGCCGGTCGCGCCTAGCAAAGGAGGCAGGCGATGCACGACCGTTTTGGCAATCCCATCGATCGGACGGTGGGCTATGCGCGTGGGCCGATCCTGTCGAGCCCGGAGCGCGAGGTGCAGAAGGTCTCCTTCGGCCGCCGCCTCGTGCGCGAGCGACTGGAACGCTATGGCCCGGAGGGCCTATTCGACCTCACGGGCCTGCCGCGCGCCTTCCCGCTGCGGCCGGACGACCTGCCCAAGCTGGAGTCGCAGCTTACGTTCTACACCTACTTCCTGGACAGGGTAGAGCCGCTGGCGCTGGCCTACGTCAAGGCCGACTCGGCTACGAACGACGCCCTGGTGCTCAATCGCGTTTCGACGGCCGTCTTCGCCCTGGCACTGGCCCTCATCCAGCCCGGCGACGTAGTCATCTCGCTCTCCCCGCACCTGGGCTCGCGCTCTCACCCGTCGGTGCAGCGCGCCGTCGAGCGCGTGGGTGCCATCTTCAAGGAGGCCGTCGGCTTCGACGCCTTCCGCGCGCTGGCCGACGCGCACCCCGACGCCAAGGTGCTGGTTGTCACGCCCATCACCGCCGATAAGCGTCACCTTTCGGCCGACGACTACCGCCGCGCCATCGCCTACGCGCGCGAGCGCCGCGTCCTGCTCTTCTCCGACGACGCGCACATGTCGGCGCGCTGCACCTTCTTCGACGAGCCGACCGGATTCGAGCTCGGCGGCCCCGACCTGCTCGTGTTCTCAGCCGACAAGCACATGATCGGCCCGCGTGCCGGCGTGCTCGTCGGGCGCCGGGACCTCATCGTGCGCATTCGGCGCGTGGCGCTGGAGTTCGGCCTGGAGGCGCAGTCGGGCCAGTACGTCGCCGTGCTGCGGGCGCTGGAGGAGTACGACCCCGAGGCCGTGCGCCGGGCCGGCCGGCTGGTCCACGAGCTGCTGCCGCGCGTCCAGGCAGTCTACGGCCAGCACCGCGCCTACCTAGCCGGGCCGGGCGTAGCCATTCACGGCGAGGCAGCCATCGAGATTGCCTTGGAGATCGCCGCCACGAGCACGTGCGCCCTCACGCCGGTCGAGGCGGCGACGCTCGTCTCCCTGCGCATGCTCAGCCACCACGGGCTGGCCACCGTTGCCGCCATCTCCATGCCCGGCAGCGCGCCGGTGATCCGCATCATGATGTTTCGCGACGGGCCGCGCGCCGGCGTGGAGCGCATCCTGACCGCGCTGGAGGACGGCTTCCAGACTTTGGCGACCGTGCTCAACGAGACCGACGCGGCGCGCGAAATGCTCATCGGCGGTTGACGGCCGGCGCCGATCTGGCCTAGGCTTGGGAGAGCGCGCGAGTCCGCACACGCGGGCTTCGGCCCGCGCTCGCCGCCAGCCGACGTTGCCAGGAAGAGGCGTCGTGACCATCCATAAGCGGCCCGCGACCGAGTCGGCCCACGACCTGGTGCGGCTCGCAGGGCTGGACGAGGTTGCGTACCAGCCGGCGCGCCGGACACTGGTTCCGATGGTCGTGGCGCTCGCCGGCCTGCTGGCCGTCGTGGCGCTGCTCGTGGGCTACGTCGCGCGGCCGCTCGGCTGGCCCGACGCCGGCGGCGCGCCGCGCGCCGGCCAGCCGGCTCCGGCCTTCGCCCTCTCAGGCCTCGACGGCCGGCGCGTCGACCTGGCGGACTACCGTGGCCGGCCAGTGATCATCAACTTTTGGGCCACCTGGTGCGTGCCCTGCCGCAAGGAGATGCCCGACCTCGAGGCTGCGGCGCGCCAGCATCGCGAGCATGGGCTGATCGTGCTGGCCGTCAACGTGCAGGAGGAGCCGGAGCGCGTCCGTGCCTTCCTCGACGAGCTGCGCCTGCGCGAGCTGCTGCCCCTGCTGGACACGAACGCGACGGTCGTCGCTCGCTACCAGGTCGTCTCCCTGCCCACGACCTACCTCGTCGACCGCCGTGGGCAGCTCCGCGACCGCCACGTCGGCCAGCTCGACGCCGGCGACCTAGCGCGCCGGTTGGAGCGCATCCTCGACTAGGGACGACCATTTAAGGACGAGTATGACCGCACGAGCAGGCACCGCGGCCGAGGAGCCGCAGCCTAGTACCAACGCGCCGCAAGCGGCCGCCGCCGAGCCGGAGGGGACCGCCGGGCCGGGCGCGCCGCCCAGCGAGCCACCGGCCGTGCCCGCGGCCACGCCACCTCCCACCGCGACGGGTCCCGTGCCAAGCGCGGCGCCAGGTCCACCTGCGGCAGGAGGAGGTGGCCCAGCCGCGATGGCCACGATCGCGGCCACGGCCAGCACGGCGCCCGCGTCAGGCGCGGCGCCGCGGAGCGCGCCGGCCGACCATAGCAGCGCACTGCCGGCCGGCGGGGACCTGGAGATCGAAGAGGACTACGTCGTCTATCGACCGCGCCTGACCGTGGCCGACGGGTTCCGCTTCGGCTGCGGATTCATGACGGCCGTCGCCGCCTTCTACCTCGTCGTGCTCATCGCGCTAACGTTGGTGTACCTGATCGCCGTCATCCTACGGCTGCCCGTGCCAGGTGTGCCGAGCTAGCCGGGGCCGGCGAGCGCGCCCCGCGAACGCCGTAGCGGCGAGGCGTACCTCGCCGCTAGCGGATAGTGCCGTTATGCCTCTTGACGCGCCGGCCGGCCTACGCCGCGCGCGCGGCGTACCGGCGGCTGGCCGAGCGCACCGCCGCCTCCTGCTCCGCGGTGAGCGTCTTGCCGCACTGGAGGCACTCGACGTAGGTCTCCAGGCCAAAGCCGGCATCCGCCAGATCACCGCCGCACCGTGGACAGCCACGTAGCCACAGCATCAGCATCCCTCCACCCACCGACGCCGACCTATCGTCGGGCGCCGCTGGCATCACCTGCCCCTCACTTTGCGCGGGCGCAGGTGAGGGCTGGAACGGGGGAAAACCCTGATCTTCGTCAAGAGGTCACCCTGAGACTCTCGCGCGCGGCGGAGCGCTGCGCGTGGGATGTGTTCACTCCGGTAGCGGCTCGATTTGGATCGCGCCGCCGCGCTGCCGCAGCACCGAGCGCTGAATCGGCTCCGTAACGTCCAGCGTCGCGCCGTCGATGCTGATGCGCACACCCGGCTCGACCTCTCCACGCACGATAACGCGCGCGGTCGAGCGGCCGACCAGTCCGCGTGCGGAGAGCTTGCCCACGACGATGCGCGTCGGGCTGCCGGCGTCGCCGGCGCGGATGGTGTGCGCATCGATCTCGTCGGTCGCCCGCACCATGCCGCCGCTGATCAGCCCGTCGCCCTCCACGAGCACGCGCCGCGCCGCCAGGACCGTGCTCTGCACGAGCTGCGCGCCGACGTGCAGCGTGTCGCGGGCCATGACGAGGCAGGCGTCCAGCCACGAGGCGACGACGTTCTGACCGGCGCTGATGCGCGCCTTGCCCCCGCCGCGCACGCCGTGCAGCCAGGCCGACCCGCCGGCCTCGAGGACCATGTCGCCGCTGTCGCTCTCCAGGGCGATGTCGCCGCGCGCGCGGATGCGGGCGCCTGGCGCCACGGCAGCCAGTGTCACCGAGCCGGCGAAGACGCCCTCGCCCTCCAGCGTACCGGCGACGCGCTCGTGCGGCAGCACGCTGACCCGCCCGTTCACCAGGGTCGGCCGGCCCGCCGCCGTGGCGAGGATCGCTTGCCCGTCGGGCGAGACGCCCGCCCCTTCGCCGAGGAACGCTCGCAGTGGGCGCAGCGGCACGTCGGCCGGCGCCACGGACTTGCCGGTGACGGTCCGGCCTGGGACGGCGGTGGCGTGCGCGCTGCGCGCGACCACGTCGCCCGGGCGCACGTCCGGCCGCACCTGGTCGTCGCAGGGCTCGTCGCAGGGAAAGAGGTACTCCGGCTCGTTGCTAGCTTCCTGCGGCGGCAGAGCGAGCGCCACCACCGCCGGCCGCGGCCGCTCGGCCGCCTGGCAGAAGAGCGCCAGGGCCGAGCGCATAACGCCGTGCGCCACCCCGACTCCGGCCAGCGCGGCCAGCACCGCCTCCTCGTCGAGGCGGCCCAGGCGCAGCGCGCCGAGGGCGACGGCATGGGCGGTCATCTCGTCGTCGCTGATGGCCACGCCCAGCAGACCATGCCCGCAGGGCATGGCCAGCCAGACCGGTGCGGCCGCGTAGAACGGCGCACCGCGCGCATCGCGCAGCGCCGGCTCGATGTCGGCCGGCCTGAGCCCCAGTGGGGGCCAGTGGCCAAGCTCGGCCTGAAGCTCGGCCCAGGTCGCGGCGCGCCCGCCACCTTGCGGCGGCCAGACCGTGAGGTAAAGGCCGTCCTCCTCGGCTTCAAGCGCGAAGCGCCCGTCGAGGCCACGCGGCTGAACGCGGAAGCGCTTCGGCGCGCGCGCCGCGCCGCCCTCCCCCGGCTGCGAGCGCGGAGCGCTGCCGGCGGCCTGGCGCACCTCGACCTCGGCGACCGTCCGCCCGAGTAGCTCGGCTCCGCGGGCAGCGGCCACCTGGGCGCTCGCTGCCGAGAGCACGACCCACCGACGGCCAGGCCCGAAGACCGGCCGGCCGACCAGGCTCGGCGGCGCGCCGCGCTGCTCCTCGGCGGGCAGGGCGGCCGGCGTCGGCTGGGCCACCGCGACCCGTCGGCCGTCGTAGCTGGCCGTGCCGGCGACGGCGGCGAGGATGCCCGTCCCGTCGGGATCGACCTCCGTGCCCGGCCCGGCGAAGCGCTCCAGGTCCGGCCAGAGCGGACTACCCGGCCCGATCGGCTGACCGGTCACGGTCACCCCGGGTGTGCCCGCCTCCCCGAAGTCGACGGCCAGCAGAGGAGCGCCGGCCTCGACGGCCACGCCGCTCGGCCGCTCGCCGGCGCCGAAGACCGGCGCCACCCGTGGCCCCGGCCCGCCGCGAGCCACTAGCGCCGGCCGGCCGCGTGGCTGCTCGGCGGCGAACTGTGCCAACGCCGCCTCGTCCAGCCCGGTGGCGACGCCGGCGGCCGCCAGCGCGGCCCACAGGTGGTCGACGGTGAGCGCTGCCTCGCGAGCATCGCCCGTCGCCACCAGGTAGGCGCTCAGCTCGTCCGAAGCGACCATCACCGCCAGCCCGGCGGCCGGCCCGCTCCGCTCGACGTGGGCCAGCGGCAGCCGGCCCACAGCGGCCGGCTCGCCCTTCTCCAGGCCGACGTAGCCGCGCACTGCGGATGCGTCGACCTCGGCCAGCGGCCAGCGGGCCAGCTCAGCCTCCACGGCAGCGAGCGGCACCGCCTGCCCGCCGCGCTCGGGCGGGTTCACGGTCAGCCAGAGCGTCTCGCCCTCGACGTGGAAGCTGAACGTGCCGTCGAGGCCACGCGAGGTGACGCGATATTTTTTCAGCCGCGCGGCGGCGTCCTGGCCGGGGACGCGCATCCAGCGGACCTCGACGGCGGCCCTGGGCACGCCGAGCAGCTTCGCTCCGCGCTCGGCGGCCGCGCCGCTGTTCGGCGCCGTGACCTCGACCGAGCGAACCATCGGTCCGCTCACGTCTGCCTCACTCGACTGCTCGCTCCGCCGCGCACCCCGGCGACCGTTCACGGGGCTTGCCACGCGCAGCGCCTGGCCGCGGCATGCGTGGCAGCGCGCGCCCGTCGCCCGCGTAGTCGTCCTGCCCAGTATGCGCTGCCTGGATGGTAGCGGCATCGTCTAAACAGGGGAGTTCAACCTGCGGCCTGCCGCGACCATCGCGGCTGAAAAGGCGGCTCCAACGGAGGCTTCGCCCCTTTGGGAATCCATCTTGGGGCGGGGCGAAAAGACGCGCCGATCGGCCGAGGGGCCGAAGCTGAGGGGCAGATGGCCCGTCAGGAGGCGGGTCCCGGCTGCGGCGGCTCGTCCGCGAGCTCTGCGCGGACGACGATGCGCTCAAGATAGTCGTTGAGCCGCCAGTCCCACCGGCCCGTGCAGGCGATCAGCGTGACCGTCGCCGTCGGCGTCGGCGCGAGCACGTCCATGTACGTTCGCGGGACGACCCGCACTTCGCTCACGACGTAGCGCAGGACACCGCGCGGCGTCTGGAGGAGCACGTCGTCGCCGACCTTGGCACGGTAGAGGTTGGCGAAGACGTTGCCGCTCGAGATGCTGCTGACGTGGCCGGCGTACACGCCGTTGCCCTCCTGGCCAGGCAGCGCCGTGTCCCGATAGTGGCCGACGGCGAACTTGGGCACTTCGAACTCGCCGTTAGTGATGCCGGCCTCGACGACTCGCGCGTCGATGCCGGCGCTGGCGATCTTCATGCGCACGGCCGGGACGTAGGTGCGCGGCGCAGCCGCGGCCGGTGGTGGCACTGCCGCCGGGACAGCCGTGGCCGCTGCACGCGCGGGCGCCAGAGCCGCACCGGGGGCCGCGGCGACCGGTTCGGCCTCGGCCGCGCTGGGCGGGGCGACCGACGGACCGGGGGCCTCGCCCTTTGGCAGCACGCGGGGCTCGCCCGGCGCGGACGCCGGCCCGACCTCGAACGCCACCGGCGCCAACGCCTCGTCGGCCGCCTGCGCGCTCTCGATCGCCGCCAGCTCCTGCTCGGCGCGGTAGCGCTCGACGGCCGCGTAGCCGTAGGTCGCCACCGCCAGGGCGATCAGCCCAATGCCGGCGACGATGAGGGCCGTGCTCAGCCAGCGTAGCAGCTCTGCCATCCCTGCGCTCGGGCCATGCCCGCGGCGGTTGGTTGACGACCCGCTCTGTCGCGCGTAGTATCGCACGGCAGGGGTGGGTGGTGCAAAGCGTCGGCGTGGATGTCGTCGAGCTGTCACGTGTGGCGCGCGTGCTGGAGCAGCACGCTGAGCGCTTCCTGGCGCGCGTCTACACCATGGCCGAGGTCGCCTACTGCCGCGGCCGGCTGCGCGAGCTGGCGGCGCGCTTCGCCGGCAAGGAGGCGGTGTCCAAGGCGCTCGGCACGGGTCTGCGCGGCGTGAGCTGGCGCGAGATCGAGATCCTGCCGGACCCGCGGGGCAAGCCCCTCGTCTTCCTCCACGGCCGGGCGCGCGCGCGCGCGGCCGAGCTCGGCTTCGCGGACATTGCCATCAGCCTGACGCACGGGAACGATCTGGCCATCGCCGTCGCCGTGGCCTACACGTAGCGTGGCCCACCGGTAAGGATGCGCCGTGCCGCTCAAAGTCGTCACTGCGGCGGAGATGCGGGCTGTCGAGGAGGCTGCCGCGGCCCGCGGGCTGCCCTGGCAGGTGATGATGGAGAGCGCTGGGCTCGCCGTGGCCGAGGCGGCGCGGCCGTACCTGGCCCGCGGCTCGGCGGCCCGCGCGCTGGCGCTGGTCGGCCCGGGCAACAACGGCGGCGACGGGTTGGTGGCCCTGCGCCGCCTGGCCGTCTGGGGCCTGCCTTGCCTCGCCTACACCTGGCGTCGCGCGGCCGAGGGCGACGTGCAGGGCGAACTGGCCGCCTGGGCCGGCGTCGCGCTGCTGCGCGCCGAGGACGATCCGGACCAGGCGCGCCTGCGCCTGGAGCTGCGACGGGCGACGGTGGTCCTGGACGCGCTGCTGGGCACCGGGCGCCGGCGGCCCGCCGAGGGGCTGCTGGCGCAGCTTCTGGCCACCCTGGCCGCCGAGCGCGCCGGGCGGACGGTCGTGGCCGTGGACCTGCCCTCGGGCCTGGACGCCGACACCGGCGCGCTCGATCCGGCCACCGTGCCGGCCGACCTCACCGTCACCTTCGCTCAGCCGAAGCGCGGCCTGCTGCTCTACCCCGGCGCGGCGGCCTGCGGCCGGCTCGTCGTGGCCGACATCGGCATCCCGGCGGCCGCGGCGGCCGACGTGGCCGCCGAGGTGTGGCTACCTCAGGAGCTGGGCGCGAGCCTGCCAGCGCGGCCCGAGGAGGCGCACAAGGGCACCTTCGGGCGCGTCTTGGTCATTGGCGGCGCGCCAACGTACTTTGGTGCGCCGCGCCTGGCCGGCCGCGCCGCAGCGCGCGTCGGCGCTGGGCTGGTGACGCTGGCCGCGCCGGTCGGCATCGTCTCGACGCTGGCCAGCCGCTACGACGAGCTGACCTACCTGCCGCTGCCGGCCGAGCCGGCGGGCGCGCTGGGACCGGCAGCGCTGGAGCCGCTGCGCGACGCGCTGCCGGCTTACGCGGCCGTCGTCCTCGGCCCAGGCCTTGGGCGCGCGCCGGAGACCGTCAAGCTGGTGCGGCCGCTGCTGGCGCCGGGTGTGCTGGCAGTGCCGGCCGTGGTCGATGCCGACGCGCTGAACGCCCTGGCCGCGGAACCGGAGTGGTGGACGGCCGTGGGCGGCCGGCTCGTGCTGACGCCCCATCCGGCCGAGATGGCCCGACTGCGCGGCGGCACGCCAGTGGCCGAGGCCGAGCGGCTCGACGTGGCGCGCGTGTGCGCCGCGCACTGGGGGCAGGTGGTCGTGCTGAAGGGCGCGCACACGGTGGTCGCCGAGCCGGGCGGGCGGGTCGTCGTCTGCCCCTGGGCGACGCCGGCCCTGGCGACGGCCGGCAGCGGCGATGTGCTCGCCGGCGCCATCGGCGGGCTGCTCGCGCAGGGGCTCGCGCCGTTCGCTGCTGCGGTGCTCGGCGTGCACCTGCACGCACTGGCCGGCCGGCTGCTGGAGCGCCGCCAGGGGCGAGCCGGGGGCGTCGCGCCCGACCAGCCGGACCTGCTGCCGGCCGCCTGGTCCGCGCTCGTGCAGACGACCTCGCGTGACCCGTTCGATGCGGACGCGCTGCTGCGCTGATCCCGCAGGGAGACTGAGCAGCGCCGGCGGGCTCTGCGCGGAGGAGCCCTGCGGCCAGGGGCCACCAGAGGGGGCTGCGCCCCCTCTGGTGGCCCCTTATGGGCCGGGGCGAGGCCACCCGCGAGGACGCTGTTGAGGAGAGGGGCCAATGAGCACGCATGTGGGCGACCTCGCACGCCGCCGGCCGCGGCTAACGCGCGTCGCCGTGGGTCGCTACCTGCTCGCGCTGCTCGCCGCGCTGGTGCTCTACTATGCCGTGCTGCCTTTCCTCCCGTGGGAAGCCGTGCGGCCAGGCAGCGCGCTCGGCCAGAGCCTCGGCATCGTGGCCGGCCTGCTGTTCCTCGCCGCGGCGGCCTTCTCGCCAGCCAAGCGCATCCGCGGCCTGCTGCACTATCCGCCAATCTGGATGGACGCGCACATCCTCGTCGGGGGGCTGGCCGCGCTGCTGGCCTTCGTCCACGCCGCCGGCCGCGTGACCCGCGCGCCGGGCTGGATCCTCCTGGCCATCGTCGGCTTGCTGCTCTTGGGCATCTACGGTCGCCTGGTCGCGCTGCGCCTGCACTACCGCGGCTTCGCTACACCGGCGGCGTTCCAGCCCGCCTCGCCAGACGCCGCGGCGGCCCTGTCTACCCTTGTCGCGCAGAAGCGCGCGCTCGTGGCGCAGCTTGCGCCGGCGGCGGCGGAGGGCACCTTTAGCCTCAGCCCGGCCCACTGGCTGCGGCATCCCGCGCTGGCCTGGCGCTTCCAGCTGCTGGCCTGGGTGGAAGAGCGGCAGGTCTACCAGCGTCGCGGCCTGGAGGGCGGGCTGGCGCTCTGGCTGCGGCGCAACTGGCGGCTGGTGCACATGAGCTTCGCGCTGCTGACGCTGCTGGGCATCGCGGCCCACGTGGTCGTGACGCTCTTCTTCGCCGACTACGCCGCGGCCGCCGCCGGTGAGCCCGACGTCTACTGGTGGCACTTCCGGCGGTGAGCGCTAGGCGATGTCCATCCGTGCGCGTCGCTCACAGGGGCAGCGCGGCCCGAAGGCAAGGCCGATGTCGCGGCCGGAGTGATGGGTGTCGGGGGAGATCGGCAACGGAGACTTAGCGCTTGAATCCGCGGGCCTTGCGGCCCTCCAAGCGCGTCGCCTGGCACAACTTATGGCTATGACTGCCGGCGAGCGCGCAGCGCTCGTCGTACGTATGCGGCAGGCCCTGTGGCTGCCCAGACCGACGCTGCATTTCCGTCGCCACGGCGCCGATGTCGGTGCGACGACGCTGGAGGAGTACGAGCAGCTATTCGTACAGCATATTCGACGTGCGGACCTGCGGTGGTTCACCTTCATTCGTCGTCGAGAAGGCGATGCCGTTTGGTATCTGATCGAAGGAAATTCCGGCGCCATCGCGATGTATAATGAAACAGAGAATCGCTACTGGAGCTTCTTCTGCACCTCGAATGTGCAGCGCCTCCTGGATGAGGCCGGCGGCTGGTGGGTTGAGTTGGTGCGCACGGCGGAGGACTGGGAGCCGCGACCGTGGCGACGATGACAAGCCCTAATTTGATCGAATACTACGCGCGCCATCTCGACGGCGTGACCGACGAGAAGCTGTACGATACTGAGGCGCTGCTCGTCTTAGTGGCGCGCGACGACCTCGAGGACCGCTGGGACGAGCTCACGCCGGAGGAGCGACGCCGGGTAGTGGAGCTCGACAAGCGGCTAGCGCATCTCCATCAGCAACTTGCCAGCGTCCTGCCGTCGCGCCAAACGCACCGCCGCTCTCGCTGGTGGTGGTTCCTGCACGAGGGGCCGCAGGTGCGCGAGCAGGCGCTGGCCGCGGCGTCGACGGCCGGCGACGTGCCGAGCAGCTAGCGCGCGCCCGCTAGGCCCGCCGCGCGACGGCGTGCTCCGCGAGCGTGGCGAGCAGCTCGCACGCCGGGCCGGCGGGTAGTCCGGCGACGAGGCGCTTGGCGCAGGCCGCGCGCTGGCGCGCCTGCTGCTCCGCGCGGGCGATCGCCGGGGAGTCCCGCACCGTCTGGATGGCCTCGGCCAGCAGATCCTCGCGCGTGCCGTCGCTCGATTGCAGATAGGCGGTGATGGCATTCTCCGCCGGAAGCTCGCGCAAGGCATAGAGCGCCGGGAGCGTCAGCGTGCCCTGGCGCAGGTCGCTGCCGACGGGCTTGCCCAGCTCCTCCTCGGTAGCGGTGAAGTCGAAGATGTCATCGATGATCTGGAAGGCCATGCCCAGCTCGTGGCCGTACGCGCGCAGCCGCCGCCGAGCGCTGCGCGGGGCCGCGGTCAGGATGGCGCCGATCTCGGCCGCCGCGGCGAACAGCGAGGCCGTCTTGCCGGCGATCTTGGCCTCGTAGTCGGCGATGCTCTGGTCCCAGTCTCCCGAGGAAAAGATCTGCCGCAGCTCGCCCTCACAGATGGTCTGAAGCACGTCGGAGAACACGCGGACGACGCGGATGCTGCCCGTGGCCGTGGCGAAGGCCGCGGCCTGGGCGAAGAGGTAGTCGCCGACCAGCACGGTCGCCCCGCCGCTGGTGAGCGTGTTCAGGGTCGGCCGGCCGCGCCGCGCTGTTGCGTGATCGATGAGGTCGTCGTGGACGAGCGTGGCGGTGTGCAGGAGCTCGATGGCCGCCGCCGCCGGCAGGAGCGTCGTCGGCCGGTAGGCGAAGAGGCGGCCGGCCGCGAGTACGACCAGCGGTCGCACGCGCTTGCCACGCGTCGACAGGATGTGCTCCAGCAGCCCGCCGAGCACGCGGTACTCGACGTCGCAGACGCGCGCCAGCAGCCCTTCGAGCTGCGCCAGGTCGTCGGCCAGGAGGTCGAGCGCTACTGCCAGCGTCACGCGCCCTCCCGCTCTGCCATGAGGTCGGCCGGCAGGTCGAAGAGGCGCGCGGCGTTGCGCGTCGTGGCCGCGGCGACCGTGCCGAGGGGCAGCCCGCGCAGCACTGCCAGCGCTTCGGCCGTCGCGCGGACGTAGGCCGGCTCGTTGCGCCGGCCGCGGTGCGGCGCCGGGGCCAGATAGGGCGCGTCGGTCTCGATGAGCAGCGCGTCGAGCGGCAGGGCCGCGGCGACGGCGCGCAGGGTCTCGGCGCTGCGGTACGTCAGCGGCCCGGCGAACGAGACGAGGAAGCCGAGGTCGAGGCAGCGCCGCGCGAAGGGCAGGTCGCCGGCGAAGCAGTGCATCACCCCGGCCGGCCGGGGCAGCCGCGCGGCCCACGGCGCGATGATGGCCAGCAGGTCGTCGTGCGCCTCGCGGTTGTGGATGACCACCGGCCGGCCTAGGTCGGCGGCCAGGGCGAGCTGCGCCTCCAGAACACGGTGCTGCACAGGCCGCGGCGCGCGGTCGCGGTAGTAGTCGAGGCCGATCTCGCCGATGGCCACGACGCGCGGCTCGCGGGCCAGGGCGCGGAGTGTCGCCGCCGCGGCGTCGTCCCAGGCCATGGCGCTGTTCGGGTGCAGGCCGACGGCGGCGTAGAGCGCCAGCGGGGCCGGCTGGGCCAGCAGCTCGACCGTGGCCAGCCACGATGCCGGGTCCGTGCCAATGGTCACCACCGCGCTCACCCCGGCCGCCGCGGCGCGGGCCAGCACGGCGGCGCGCTCGGCCGCGAGCTGCGGGTCGTCCAGGTGCGCGTGGCTATCGATCAGCACGGCTTAGCGTGGCTCGAGCTCGAGCTTGGGAAAGAGCGGCGTGGGCAGCGCCGCGACCTGCGTGCCGGGCTGGAGGCCACCCCACCTGATGGCCGTCTCCCAGGTCCGCGGCGCGTCCAGCGTGGCGCCGATCTGCTGGGCCATGCGCGCCGCGGCGCGCGGCATGATCGGCGCGAGCGCGTGGGCGATGAGGCGGATGGTCTCCAGCAGGGTATATAGGACGGTCGCCAGGCGCGCCGCGTCGCTCCGCGCCAGCGCCCACGGGGCCTGCTCCTCGACGTAGCGGTTGGCCACGCCCACGACGCCTCCGAGTGCGGCGATGGCCTCGCTGAAGGCCAGATTGCACAGCGCCGCGTCGAGCCGGTCGAACAGGGCCGCGGCCGCGCGGGAGAGCGCCAGGTCGCCGTCGCCGGCATCGCCCGGCGCGGGCACGCGGCCGGCCAGGTAGCGATTGACCATGGCCACGGTGCGGTTGACCAGATTCCCCAGGTCGTTCGCCAGGTCGGCATTGTAGCGCTCGGCCATGGCGCCGAGCGAGACATCGCCGTCGGTGCCGAACGGGAAGGCCGCCAGCAGCAGGTAGCGCGCGGCGTCGGCGCCGAAGCGCTCGACGACCTGGGCCGGGCGGATGACGTTGCCCAGGCTCTTGGACATCTTCTGCCCCTCGATGGTGAAGAAGCCGTGGGCGAAGATGCGCCGCGGCGGCTTGAGTCCCGTGGCCAGCAGCAGCGCCGGCCAGATGATGGCGTGAAACCACAGGATGTCCTTGGCCATCAGGTGCAGGTCGGCCGGCCAGTAGCGCGCGAAGGTGTCCGGGTCGTCGTGGTAGCCAATGGCGGTGATGTAATTCAGCAGCGCGTCCACCCAGACGTAGGTCGTCTGCGACGCGTCGAAGGGCAGCGGCACGCCCCAGGCGAGGCTCGCGCGCGAGATGCTGATGTCGTTCAGGCCGACGCGCAGCTTGCCCAGCACCTCGTTGCGCCGCGCCGGCGGCGAGACGACATAGTGGTTGGGGTCACTGGCGTCCTCGACGGCGCGGATCAGGGCCTCTTGATAGCGCGAGAGGCGGAAGAAGTAGTTGTCCTCAGCGTACCAAACGGCCTCGCGGCGGTGCAGCGGGCAGAGCCGGCCGCCTTCCAGCTCGTCCTCGGCGTAGACACGCTCGCAGCCGACGCAGTACCAGCCCTCGTAGCGCCCGCGGTAGATGTCGCCCGAGGCCCGCAGGCGCTCGAGG
>JACQUS010000086.1 GCA_016210125.1 Chloroflexota bacterium
CGCGGCGAGGGCTGGGGTCGGCCGCTGATGGAGGCCATGGCCGCCGGACTGCCGAGCATCGGCACCCGCTGGAGCGCGCACCTGGAGTTCATGCGCGACGACAATGCCTACCTGATCGACTGCCAGGTGGTCGAGGTGCCCAAGTACGCCTGGCTGGAGACGCCGGCCTTCTTGCACCACCGCTGGGCCGAGCCGTCGGCGGCGCACCTGCGGCAGCTCATGCGCCGCGTCTTCGAGGACCGCGCCGAGGCGCGCCGCAAGGGCCAGGCAGCCCGCGAGCACGTCTGCGCGCAGTTCAGCCGCGAGCGCGTGGCGGGCCTGGTCGCCGAGCGCCTGCGCGCCATCGATGACCAGGTCTGCCGGCGTGGCGGTCTGCCCGGCCCGCAGCGGGGCCGACGTGCGAGGAGCCCTGCCCCTCCGCAATTGTCGGGGACACCCAAAACCCCGCCCGAGGGAACACGGCCCCCTCTGGACTCCCCCAGGGTACGTGGCGCCGACCCCGGCCGGCCGCTGGCCATCGTGTGGGAAGGCGGGCAGTTCGTCTACCACTCGCTGGCGCTGGTCAACCGCGAGCTGTGCCTCGGCATGATCGCCGCCGGCCAGGAGCTGTCGCTGCTGCCCACCGGCGGGGAGCAGCTCGGCCCCGAGGCCGACCCGCACTTCGCCGCGCTGGCTGCCCGCGTGCGCGCGCCGCTCGGCCGCCCGCCGGATGTGCATCTGCGCCACGGCTGGCCGCCCGACTTCGTGCCGCCGCCGGCTGGGCGCTGGCTGATGATCCAGCCCTGGGAGTACGGCGTCGTCCCGCACGACTGGGTCGACCCCATCGAGCGCATGCTCGACGAGGTGTGGGTGCCGAGCAGCTACGTCCGCGAGGCCTTCATCGCCGGGGGCGTCTCGCCCGAGCGCGTCGCCGTCGTGCCGAACGGCGTCGACCTGCACCGCTTTCGCCCCGACGCCGCGCCGCGCGCGCTGCCGACCGAGCGCCGCTGCAAGCTGCTCTTCGTCGGCGGGACGGTGCTCTGGCGCAAGGGCGTGGACGTGCTGCTGAAGGCGTACCGCGCCGCGTTCTCCCGCCGTGACGACGTGTGCCTGGTCCTGAAGGACATCGGCCGCGGCCGGCTCTACAGCGGCGATATCGACGGGCTCCTGGAGGCCTTCCGGCGCGACCCGGCGGCCCCGGAGCTGCTCTACCTGACCGATACCATCGGCGAGGCCGAGATGCCCGGGCTCTACACCGCCTGCGACGCGCTGGTGCTGCCCTTCCGCGGCGAGGGCTACGGCCTGCCGGTGGCTGAGGCCCTAGCCTGCGGGCGTCCGGTCGTCGTTACGCGCGGCGGGGCGTGCGACGACTTCTGCCCCGACGCGGCGACCTACTGGGTCCCGGCCCAGCGGGCGCGCTGCGAGCTGCCTTGGGCCACCGCCCGCCCGGCCTGGGTGCTGGAGCCGGACAGCGCGGCGCTGGCGGCGCACCTGCGGGCCGTGTACGAGCGGCCCGCCGAGGCGCGTGCCCGCGGGCAGGCCGGAGCGGCCCACGCGCGGCGCTCCCTCGGCTGGGACCACGCCATCCGCGCCGCCCTAGCGCGGCTTGACGAGCTGCGCCGCCAGCCGCCGCGCCGCGAGCGGTCGGTCGTCGGCATCGGCGGCGCGCCGGCATCCGCCGAGCTGACCAAGGTCGAGGTCGTGAAGTCCATGCACCTCGCCCGGGCGCACGCCCGCTCGCGCCACTGGCAGGCCGCGGCGCGCGCGCTCGCCCGTGCGCTGGACCTCGATCCCTCCCTCGCCGAGGCGCACGACCTGCTCGCCACCGTCGAGATGCAGCGCGGGGCCGTCGACCGCGCCGCGGCCGCGGCCCGCCGCGCGGTCGAGCTGGCCCCCGAGCGCGCCGACTTCCACACCACACTCGGCGCGGTGCTGCGGGCCAGCGGCGACCGCCGCGGCGCCGCGGCAGCCTACCAGCGCGCGCTGGCGCTCGACGGCGGGTGGGGTGAGGTGTGGCAGGCGCTGGCGGCGCTCCACGCCGAGGAGGGCCGCGAAGCTGAGGCGCGTGCCGCCCGCGAGCGCGCTGCGCGCCTGGGCGTCGCGCCGGCCGCGGCGCCGAGCGCCGCCGCCGCGGCCGGCGCGCTGGCGGCCTTCGAGGCCGGCCGCGCGCACGCGGAGGCCGGGCACTGGGACGCGGCCGCGCGCGAGCTGAGCCGCGCAGTCAATCTGGATCCACTGCTGGCCGCGGCGCACTACCTGCTGGGCTACGTCGCGCTCCAGCGTGGCGAGCCGGCGCAGGCAGTCGCCGCGCTGCGCCAGGCAGTGGAGCTGGCGCCCGACGAGGCCGATTTCCAGAGCGCGCTGGGCGTGGCGCTGCACCAGGCCGGCGAGCCGGCCGGCGCCGAGGAGGCCCTGCGGCGCGCCGTGCAGCTCGACGCCGCCCGTGGCGACGTGTGGGGCAACCTGGGCGAGCTGCACGAGGCGCAGGAGCGCTGGGCCGACGCCGCCGCGGCCTACGAGCGCGCGCACGCGCTGGGCGACGAGCGTGGCGCGCCGGGCCTCGCCCGCGCCCGCGGGAGGCTGGCCTGTGCCTGACCTACGCCTATCGCTGTGCATGATCGTCCGCGACGAAGAGCAGACGCTGGAGCGCTGCCTGGCCAGCGTGCGCGGCGCGGTCGACGAGATCGTCGTCGGCGATACCGGCTCGCGCGATGGTACGGTCGCCCTGGCCGAGCGGCTCGGCGCGCGCGTCGTCCACATCCCTTGGCGCGACGACTTTGCCTGGGCGCGCAACCAGGTCGTGGAGCAGGCGACCGGCCACTGGATTCTATCGCTCGACGCCGACGAGGAGGTCGCCGCCGGCACCGCGCCGCGCCTGCGCGAGCTGATCGCCTCGCCAGAGGCGCGCCTGCGCTGCTACCGGCTGCTGCTGCGCCACCACCAGCCCGACGGCTCGGCCATCGAGTACTACTACGGCCGTCTCTTCCCGCGCCACCCGGCCGTGCGCTACGTCTCGCCGATCCACGAGGCCGTCGTGCACCTGGAGGACCGCGACGCGCTGGAGTACGTGACCACCGCCGAGGTCGTCGTCGACCACTGGGGCTACGCGCAGAAGGCCATCGGCCCGCGCTGGGAGCGTAACCTGCGGCTGCTGGCGAGCGCCGCGGCGTCCTCGCCCGACGATCCGTTCTATGCCTACAAGATCGGCCAGCACTACCTCGACGGTGGCCGCTACCGGGAGGCGCTGGAGCACCTGGAGCGCGCCATCGCCCTCGCCGGCGCGACGCGCTACGGCTATGTCGCCCAGGCCTACGGCGCGGCGGTCTGCGCGCTCATCCAGCTCGGCCTGCCGGCCCGCGCCGTGACGCGCGGCCGCGCGGGGACGAAGCGCTATCCCGACTACCCGGCGCTCTGGTACTACCTCGGCACGGCGCACCTGCTGGCCGGCGATAGCCGCCCGGCCGAGCACTGCTACGCGCGCGCCCGGTCGCTGCACGGCGTGGCCGACGAGGCGGGGCGCGAGCACTACCAGCTCGACCGCAGCATGGTCACCTGGCGGCCGCTGCACGGCCTCGGCGCGGCGCGCCTGGTGGCCGGCGACGTGGCTGGTGCGCTGCGCGCATTCCAGGACGCGCTGAGCCTCGCGCCTGACCAGCCCGACGCGCTCCTCGGCGCGGCGCAGGCGCTCCTGCGGCTTGAGCGGCCGGCCGAGGCGCTGCCGCTGCTGGAGCGCTTCGCCACCCAGCGGCCGGGGGACGACGAGGCCGAGGCGCTGCTAGCGCGCTGTCGCATAGCCACCGGCGCCTGGCAGGTCGCCTACGACCAGCTCGACACGCTCGTGCGTGCGGAGCCCGGCCGGCGCCTCTGCCGCGAGGCCCTGGCCGACGTGCTGCTGGCCGCCGGCGAGCCGGCCGCGGCGCTGGATGTTCTGGGGCCGGCGCTCGAGCCGGTCGGCGCGGCAGCGCCGTTCTACCGCCAGGCGGCGCGGGCGCTGCGGGAGCTCGGCCACGCCGATGACGCGGCCAACGCCGAGGAGATGGCCCGCCTGCTCAGTGGCGGGCGCCCGCGCTGATACCGCCCCGCCTCCAGCAGTCTTCGCACAGGCGCAAGCGGACCGCAGCGGGGGGATTGACGAAGGTTTGGGTCCGTGGTAGTGTGTGATACACCAGCCGATAGCGCATACTCTAGCGCAAGATACCCTGTCTGAAGTGTGCCGTGACCGTGCAGCAGACCTCGACCCTGACCCCGACCCGCGGCGCGCCGGCGCAGGCCACGCCCAGTCGTCGTCGTCGCCGCGCGTACGCCGAGCTGACGCTCATCTCCCTGGTCGTCGGCATCTCAGCCTGGTGGCTCGTGGTGGCCCTCCATCTCGCGAACCCGGTGCTGCTGCCACCGCCGCCGACCGTCGTGCGCTCGATGGTGGAAATGCTGATCGAGGGCACGCTGCTCGTCCACGTCGCC
>JACQUS010000074.1 GCA_016210125.1 Chloroflexota bacterium
AGGAAGCGCTGGCTCACGTGTATGCCGCGTGAAGGAGGGACGGAGATGCCGGTCCAGACCTTCATCGAAGCCATCAGGGAGGCCCTCCACGAAGAGATGGCCCGGGACGACCGGGTCATTGTCCTCGGGGAGGACGTGGGGATGAAAGGGGGCGTTTTCCGGGCCACCGACGGTCTGTGGCGAGAGTTCGGCGACCTGCGCGTCATCGACACGCCCCTTGCCGAGTCCGCCATCGTGGGCGTGGCCATCGGCGCCGCCGTCAACGGCCTGCGTCCCGTGCCCGAGATCCAGTTCGCCGACTTCATCCATCCCGCCATGGACCAGATCATGAGCGAGGCCGCGAAGCTGCGCTACCGGTCCAACGGCGGTTTTAGCTGCCCGATCGTGATACGCGTGCCCTACGGGGGCGGCGTCCACGGTGCCCTTTACCACTCCCAGAGCGTTGAGGCGCTCTTCTGCCATATTCCGGGGCTCAAGGTGGTGGCACCGTCGACTCCCTACGACGCCAAGGGGCTGCTCAAGGCGTCCATTCGCGACGAAGACCCGGTGCTCTTCTTCGAGCACAAGCGCACCTACCGCCTGATCCGCGGCGAGGTGCCGGACGAGGACTACGCGGTGCCGTTCGGGAGCGCCGCCATCCGCCGCGAGGGCACGGACGTTAGCGCTATCGCCTATGGCCTGATGGTGCACTACACGCTGGAGGCCGCCGAGCGGCTGGCGCGCGATGGCATCTCGGTCGAGGTGCTCGACCTGCGCACGCTCGTCCCGCTCGACCGCGCGGCGATCCTGGCGACGGCGCAGAAGACCGGCAAGGTGCTGGTGGTCTACGAGGCCAACCGCACGGCCGGCTTCGGCGCCGAGGTGGCGAGCATCGTCGCCGAGGAGGCCTTCGAGCACCTCGACGGGCCGGTGATGCGCGTGGCGACGCCCGACGTGCCGGCGATGCCCTTCGCCGCGCCGCTGGAGGAGCACGTCATGCTCAACCCCGACAAGATCGAGGCCGCGCTGCGCCGCCTAGCGGCCTACTAGGCGCGGTCTCCAAAGTTTCGTAGCGCGGGGGCTTGTCCCCCGCAAGACGGCGCGTGCAGGCGCGTTGCCGTGTAGGGGCGAATACGAGATTCGCCCCATCGGGGTGGGCGAACACAAGGTTCGCCCCTACAGAAATCCTCACGATCAGCGGTCTGCAAACACACTTTGGAGGGCGCGGCCCAGCGGGCCGAAGGGACGGGCGACCACGCACGGACATGCGCGCAGCGCGAGCGGCGGGAGGACCTAACCCCCCGACCCCCTTCCCGAAACGGGAAGGGGGAGTTCCGAGGGTTTGCAAGGCGGCCGGCGGAACGCCCGGCGTGAACATCGGGTGCGGCGGGAGGCAGTGCCTCGGCGCGATAGGGGGAATCCAAAGGGGCTTCACCCCCGTTGGGGCATCCTCCTTTTGGGGCATTCTCCTGGCGAGGGGCGGGGCCGCCCCAGCGCAGCGACGTGAGCAAAGCGGAGGCCGGGGTATGCACGGCGAGGAGACGACCGAGTTCGCAATGCCTCAGCTCGGCGAGAGCGTCACCGAGGGCACCGTGGCCCGCTGGCTCAAGCGCGAGGGCGAGCGCGTCGCTAAGTATGAGCCGCTGCTGGAGATCGTGACCGATAAGGTCTCGGCCGAGGTGCCCTCGCCGGCCGCCGGCGTCGTCCAACGCATCCTCGTGCCCGAGGGCCAGACCGTGCCGGTGGGCACGCCACTCGCGGTGCTCGCGCCGGTCGACGACCAGCCCGGCACGCTGGCCGGCGCCGCCGAGCGGCCGGCGGAGGCCCCAGCCGGGCTGCCGGCGGCGCTCGGCGCCGCCGGCGAGGCGGAGGAAGAGGAGGAGGCTGCCGGCGCCCACGTGCGCACGTCGCCGGTCGTGCGCCGGCTGGCGCGCGAGCACGGCGTCGACCTGGCGGCCATCCGCGGGACGGGCCTCGGCGGCCGAGTGACGCGCCAGGACGTGCTCGATTATGTGGCGCACCGCGCCGCGGCGGCCCCTGCTGCCCTGGCGCCGCCGCCGCCGGCCGAGCCGGCTGCTGCGCCGAGCGCGCCCGCGGCGGCGGCGCCGGCCGTGGCCGCCGCCGGCCCGACCGGCGAGGAGCGCCTGCCGCTGACGCAGATGCGCCGCGCCATCGCCGAGAACCTCACGCGCAGCGCGCAGACCATCCCGCACGCCTGGACCGTGGTCGAGATAGACGTGACCGGCTTGGTGCGCCGCCGCGAGGCCGCCAAGGACGAGTTCCGCCGCCGCGAGGGCTTCGAGCTGACCTACCTGCCGTTCGTGCTCAAGGCCACAGCCGAGGCGCTGCGCGAGCACCCGCTGCTCAACGCCACCTGGCGCGACGACGGCATCGTTCTCCGGCCGCGGGTGAACATCGGCATCGCCGTGGCGCTGGACGACGGGCTGATCGTGCCGGTGGTGCGCGATGCCGACCGGCAAAGCGTCGTCGGCCTGGCCCACGCGGCGCACGACCTCATCAGCCGTGCCCGCGCCGGCAAGCTGACGCCGGACGACGTGCACGGGGGCACGTTCACGCTGAACAACACGGGCGTCTTCGGCTCGCTGGTCTCGATGCCGATCATCAACCCGCCGCAGGCGGCCATCCTGACGATGGAGGCCATCGTCCAGCGGCCGGTGGTGCGCGACGAGGCCATCGCCATCCGCTGGATGATGAACGTGTGCCTCTCGTTCGACCACCGCGTGCTCGACGGCGCGCAGGCCGCGCACTTCCTCCAGAGCACCAAGCGCACGCTGGAGGCCATCGGGCCGGAGACGGCGATCGGGTGATGTATCGTTTAGCGGGGTGCAGATGTCCCCTCATCGGCAGGGGATGGGTGGTCTTGAGGTGAGCCGGTGAAGCCGAAGCGCAGGGCGCCAGAGATCGTATTCCGCGATGGCAAACCCGCAGCGATTATAATGGACATTGATGCGTATCGGGAGATGCTTGAACGTCTCGACGACCTGGAAGACCTTAGGCTGCTGGACAAGATGCGGCAAAAGCCGCTTAGGTTTCGTCGCCTAGCGGACTTCCTCGCCGCCGGTGATAAGGTTAACGCGCCATGAGCAGCACGTCCCGTGTTCAGGTGGCCCTTGACGAGATCGTGCGGCGGATCGTCGCCGCGTACGCCCCGCAGAAGATCCTCCTTTTCGGGTCGCACGCCTATGGCCAGCCAGACGAGGACAGCGACATCGACCTGCTGATTATCAAGGAGACGTCTGAGCCGTTCCTGGCGCGCATCGCGGCGGTGCGGCGAGCGATCGGCTCGGTCGGCGTACCGCTAGACGTGTTCGTGCTGACCCCTGACGAGTTCGAGGAGACCAAGGACGTCATCGGCGGGCTGGCGTATATGCCCGCGACGTACGGGCGCGTGGTCCATGCGCTCACGTGAGCAGGTGATCTGGGATTTCGTTCAGGCCTGGCTCGAGAAGGCCGCCCGTGACCTGCGCGCCGCAGAGGTCCTGTTGGCAGAGAGCAATGGCTGGTCCGACATTGTTGCCTTCCACTGCCAGCAAGCCGTCGAAAAGGTCGAGAAGGCATTCCTCGTGCGCCACCAGATCGAGTTTCGGAAGACTCACGATATCGCCGCAATCAGGAGTCGCATTGCACTGGCCGACGCCAGCCTAGCGGAGCGTCTCGCGTTCGCGGACTGGCTGACGCCATTTGGCGTCGAGACGCGCTATCCGGGCGCCGTCTTCGACATATCACCCGAGACCGCGGCGAGGGCGGTGCGGGACGCGCGGGCGGCGCGAGACCTAGTCCTGGAATCATTACAGCCGTACCTTCGCTGTGGTCGGCCAAGCTGATGCGGCACGATGTAGCGAGCGACACGCAACTGCTCGCCGCCTGGCTGGGCCGCGTGCCGTACGAGGAGGCCTGGGGCTGGCAGCGAGCGCTCGTCGCCGCGCGGCGCGCCGGCGCGATTCCCGACGTGCTGCTGCTGCTGGAGCACCCGCCGGTCTACACGCTCGGCCGCCGCGGCCGCGCCGAGCACGTGCTGGCGACGCCCGAGGAGATCACTTCGGCCGGCGCGCGGGTACTGTGGGTCGACCGCGGCGGCGACGCGACCTTCCACGGCCCCGGCCAGCTCGTCGGCTACCCCATCGTCGACCTGCGCACCTGGCGCCCCGATGCCCACGCCTACCTGCGCGCGCTCGAGGCGGCGCTGATCGCCGCGCTGGCCGACTACGGTCTGGCCGGCGAGCACGACCCGGCCTTCACCGGGGTGTGGGTCGGCGGGGCCAAGATCGCGGCCATCGGCGTGCGCATTGCCGGGTGGGTGACCAGCCACGGCTTCGCGCTCAACGTCAGCACCGACCTCAGCTACTTCAGCCGCATCGTTCCCTGCGGCATTCCGGACCGCCCGGTGACCTCGCTGGAGCGCGAGCTGGGCCAGGCCCCACCGCTCGCCGAGGTGGCGGAAGGGGTGGCGCAGCGCCTGTCCGAGCAGCTCACACGCCGTCTATGCTGGACGTCTCCGACGGCAGGTCCGCTTGGGCCGCTGCTGCAAAGCGCGGCGGCAGTCGTCCCGCCAGCCGGCGGGCGGTGATGATGAACCCGGTGTGCGCCACCATGCGGTGCACCGGGCGCACGCTCTGCCCAACGATGTGCCAAGGCCGCAGGAGGGTCTCGACGGTGTCGACCAGCGCGAAGTCGCCTTGGGCGCGCAGCGTCTCGGCCGTGCGCTGGGCCTGGATGATCGTCGGTGAGTAGCTCAGGACGATGCCGCCGGGCCGCAGCGCCGCGGCCGCGGCCTCGACCACCTGCCACGGCTCGGGCACGTCGAGCACCAGGCGGTCGAAGTGGCCCTCGGCGATGCCCTCGTACACGTCGCGCTCGTGGACCGACAGGTTCGGCGCCGGCCCGTGGAAGCGCTCGATGTTGCGCCGCGCCTGGGCGATGAACTCCGCCCGCTGCTCATAGGTGACGACATGGCCGGTCGGGCCGGCGGCGCGCAGCAGCGCCAGCGTCAGGGCACCCGAGCCGATGCCCGACTCGAAGACCCGCGCCCCGGGGAAAATGTCGGCCCAGAGCAAGATGAGCGCCAGGTCCTTCGGGTAGATGATCTGCGTGCGCCGGGGCATCTCCAGCACGTACTGGGCGAGCGTGGGCCGCAGGGCGATGAGCACGGCCCCGCGCGACGAGGTGATCGCCGTGCCCTCGGGCGCGCCGATAAGGTCGTCGTGGGCGAAGTAGCCGCGGTGGAAGTGGAACGTCGCGCCGGGACGCAGGTGCACGGTGTAGCGGCGTAGGCGCTCATCGACCAGAAGGATGGTCTCGCCGGCCGCCAGCGCCCCGGGTGGGGCCGGCGGCTCGGCGGCCGGCGGCCCCTCGGCCGGGGAGGTCGCCCCCGGCGCCGCCGGGGCGGGCGCGGTGTCCGCCGCCCACGCCGGCTCTGGCGCTGGCAAGCCTTCGGGCACAGTAGCCAACAGCCTGCCGCCTAGCGCTGAGCGCTGGCGGCCGCGGCGACGGCTCGCCGTGCCCGGCGCTCGGCGCGCTCAGCCTTGCGGCGCTGCACCTCGCCGATGAGGCGACAGAAGGCGCAGGCGTCGCCGGTCGTCGGCTGGCCGCACTGCGGGCAGTCGTGCAGCGCCACCTGCTCCTGGCCGACGAACAGCGCGCGCGCGCGGTCGAGGAAGCCCTGCAAGAACATCATCTTCGTCCCGGGCGACGTGGCTTCGAGCAGGTTGAGCGCCTCTTTGTAGCGCAGCGAGGTCGCGCCGACGGAGTTCGGGCACTCCTCGACGATATAGTCGATGCCGCGCAGCACGGCGTAGGCCGCGGTCTCCAGCTCGCCGAGGCGATAGAGCGGCTTGACCTTCCTGGCCAGGCCGGCGGCGCTCTCCTCCAGCAGCGGCGACTGCCGCGCCAGGTAGCCGGCCTGCCAGTGCAGGACGTTGCCCAGGAGCGTGGCCGCCTCGTCGTCGAGGTTGTGTCCTGTGGCTACGACATCGAAGCCGCGCTCACGCGCCACCTTGTTGAACAGGTAGCGCTTGCTCAGCCCGCAGGCCGAGCAGGGCGCCCGCCGTGTGAGCGTCGGGATCTCGCCGATGTCGAAGCCATACTCCCCGGCCAGGTCGACGACGAGGAGGTCGGCGCCGCGCGCGGCGGCGAAGGTCTCGCACTTCTGCTGCGATTCTGCCGAGTACGCGCCGATGCCTAGGCCGATGTACAGCCCGCTCGTCCGGTAGCCGAGGTCGAGCAGCACGTCCCAGAGCGCCAGGCTGTCCTTGCCGCCGGACACGGCCACCAGCACGCGCTGGTCGGGGCCGAACATGCGCTGGCCGCGGATGGCGCGCTCGACCTGGTCGCGGAAGTGGTCTACGAAGTGCGGCGCGCAGAAGGCCGTATTGTGGCGCCGGATCTCGATGGCCGCCTTTTCGCCACACTTGCGACAGCGCACGACCTACCTCTTCATTCGCAGCGGCCGGCGCGCCGGCGTGGTGCGCCCGCGCCACCCGAGATCACCGGCCGTACCTCAATGACGTCGTCCTCGCGCACGACGACGTCGCGCGTCAGCAGCTCGCCGCCGCGAATCACGAGCACGGTGTCCGGGTGGACGTTCAGCTCCTTGAGCAGCTCCTCGACGCGGCGGCGCCCCGCTAGCTCGACCTCCCGCCGCTTGGGGTGGCGTAGGATCACCTTCATGTTCGCCTTAGCCCTCTGACTGCCTTGGCCCTCTGTCTGCCTTCGCGCTCACGGGAAGCGGCCGCGCGTAGCGGAGGGCGAGGATGCGCGGCGGCATCACGCATCTGCTGGGCATGCGCGCGCCCGACGGCAGGGTCCACGAGCGCGTTGCAATCTTAGCACAGCCGCAGCGGCCGCGGCAAAGCAGGCGAGCATCATAGAGTCTGTTGGCTCGCCGATGGCCAGGAGGTGGACGACCTCAGGGAAAATTTCACGCCGGTTACAGGTAATCGTCGCTCACTCCGCAACGTTACTCTACCGTAGAACATAAGCTGTACGACAGCTCTCATCGCTGGAGGTGCGCCATCCGCGTCGTCCTCCTGACGGCCGATGCCGACGAGGGCGCGGTGCTACGGCACGTCCTCGAACGCGAGGGCCACTCGGCCGCGCTAGCGGGTGACCTGAGTCACGCCCCGCCGGCCGCGGCGGCCGACCTCGTGCTGCTCGACGTGCCGTCGTTCGGCGCCCGCGCCCTAGCCGCGTGCCGGCAGCTCGCGGCGCAGGACGTGGCCGTGCTGGCCCTGGTCGGCAGGGGGATGGGCGCCGTCGCCGGAGCACTGGACGCCGGCGCGGCGGACTGCATCGTCCGGCCGTTTAGCTACGCCGAGCTGCTGGCGCGCGTGCGGGCGGTAGCCCGTCGCGCGCGCCAGCACGCTGGTCTGTCGAAGCTGTGCGTCGGCGAGTTGGAGCTCTGCCCGGCGCGGTTCGAGGCACGCTACGGCGGCCGTCCCGTGCGCCTCAGCCCCACCGAATTCCGCATCCTGCACTTCCTCGCGGCACGCGCTGGGCAGATGGTGCCTACCGGCGAGCTAGTACGCGCCATCTGGGGCAGCGGCGAGTCGAACCCCGACCTGGTGCGCGTGAACATCTACCGTTTGCGCCAGAAGCTGGAGGCTGACCCACGGCGGCCGCGGCTGCTGCGCTCGCTGCCCGGCCCGGGCGTCATGCTCGACGTGTCGCGCGCAGCGAGCTGAGCGCGCGGTTCGGCGGTACGTCCGCCCGATGGTGTTCCCCACCCCACGCCCGCGTATGACGTGTGCGACTGTGCTGCTACGTCAGCGGCACCACGGCGCGGACGCAGGTGCCGCGGCCAGGTGCGCTCTCCACTGCGAGACGGCCGCCGACACGCGCGATGCGCTCGCGCATGGAGCGCAGACCGAGGTGGCCGGGGTAGGAGGCCCGCGGGTCGAAGCCCACGCCCTCGTTGCAGATATCTAGCAGGACCTCGCCCGCGGCCGCATGCAGCCGCAGGTCGAGGCGGCTGGCATCCTCGTCGAGCAGGTGGCGGGCCGTGCGCGCACCGAGGCCAATGCCGTAGATGGCCTGCGACACGGAGTCGTGCAGCTCGCGCGCCAGGCGCTGGCGCTCCTCCAGGGCCGCGCGCCCCTGGGCCTCAACCAGCAGGCGCGCGTTCTCGACGGCGACGGCCGCCTGGTCGGCAATCGCCCGTAGCAGGGCGACGTCGCGGTCGCCCGGGTCGTGGCCGCGGCGATAGTAGGCGATGACCACGCCCACCTGCCGTTCGTGGTAGACCATCGGCACGCTAACCACGGTGTCCCAGGTAGCCTCACGCGCGAAGCGGTGGACCGGCCCATAGGCGGGGTCACTCAGCAGGCGGCGGCGCACGTCGCGGTC
>JACQUS010000080.1 GCA_016210125.1 Chloroflexota bacterium
CTGTTCTACCGCCGCGACAAGTACTTCGCCCCAGCGGCCAGCTCGTTCCGGCGCTTCGCCATCGCCTGGGCGCGCGAGCGCCTGCCGGGTGGGGCGACGTGCGCGGCGCGGCCGGGGGCCGGGGGCACCCGTTAGCGAGGTACCGCCTCCAAGCGCATCGTTCACCAGACTGCGGTGTGTCGCTAGGGGTCGAACGCTGCGATGCGTCTGAGCGCACCCCTGCGTAGCGGACGTGAAGGCGGCAAGAGACTGAGAGCCGAAAGCCACAGCTTGGGCACGGGCCCGCCTCACCTTGAGGTCGCGTGGCAGGCCGAATATACTGTGTCACAAGGCTATCCGCGGCGCCGAGGGGGCCACAATGGCGACGAGTGACCAGACACTCATCAAGCGGTACATCGAGCTGAATCCGAACCGGCCCGGCGTAGACGAAGCTCGCGTGGTGGACTACCAGGTGCCGGTTTGGGCGCTCGTGGCCTACTGGAGCGCCGTGAACCGGGATATAGCGCGCGTTGCCAAAGACTACGGTCTGCCGGAGGACGCCGTTGCAGCGGTGCTTGCCTTCTACCGCCAGCACTCCGCCGTCATTGACGCACGTATCGCCACGGATGCGGCCTAGGTCTCGTGGCAGACTTCTATGTAGATCACTGCGTGCCCATAAGCCTGGCCGCCCTGCTGCGCACTCACAATTATCTTGCGCGCGCGGCCCGTGACGAGGGCCTGGCGGGCGCAACGGACGATGAACACCTCTTGTTCGCAGCACAGAACGGCTGCACTCTCGTCACGTTCAACCGCAGGGACTTCGAGTTGCTTCACAGCGCTTGGCAGCGCTGGTCCCGGGTGCGGGGTGTAAGCGCACGCCATTCGGGAATCATCATCCTAGACACAGCACCCGACGACCAGTTGGCACAGGAGCTTGATAAGTTCGTCAGGGCTAGGCCGCAGCTCGAAAACGAGCTATATTATTGACGGGCACGCCATGGGTGGTCGCGGCGAATGAACAGCAGACGGCTGCCCTATCCGTAGGACTGTGGTATTGCTGTCGGCCACGGCATGGCCCGAGCGCACCAGCGCGGAAGGAGCTGTCGCTACGCGACGCAAGCCGACAAGATATCCTAGCCGCCCCGTTCAGCCAGGAAAACGGGGGCCATAGCTTGGGCGCGTCGCCAGACGCGACGGCACGCCGGGCTCCAGCTCGATTCCCAGCGCGTGGATGACGCGGCAGACCATGTTGTAGAAGCCGACGGTAGCCGCAAGCTCGACCATCTCCTGCGGATCAAAGTGCCGGCGCGCGGCCTCGTACACGGCGTCCGGCACGACGACCTCCAGCGTGCTGACCTTGGCGAAGCGCAGCACGTCGCGCTCGCGCTCGTCGAAGAGCGGGCTGGTCTCGAAGTCGGGCAGTGCGGCGAGCTGCTCGGCGGAGGCCCCGTTGCGTAGCGCGAACGGATAGTGGTGCGAGTACTCGTAGTCGGCCTGGAGCAGGTAGCCGACCAGCAAGATGGCTAGCTCGCGCAGCTTGCCGTCCAGTTTGGCACGCAGGCGCACGGCGTTGCCCATGGCGAACCAGCCGCGGGCGATCTCCGGGCTGTTCATGACCATCTGGTACAGCGGGCCGATGCGCCCGCGTGTGCCGGCGATCTCGGCGAAGAGGGCCTGCGCGTCGGCGTCCACGTCCTCCGATCGCTTGTAGTCGAGACGTGCCACGTTCCCCTCCTAGCGCCACGGCTGGCGCCCTCGCTCCCCAGTCGCCGCGGATATCCCTGGCGCAGGCGAGGTGGAAGCGCGGCGACCGCGCTCCTACGGCCTGCGGCCCGACGAGGGCCGTCAGCCTGAGCGCCCCGCCACTATACGGGCCGGTCCGCGAGCACCGCAAGCGTAGCGGCGGCCGGGGCCGCATTGCAGCCAACGCCCGCGACCAGGTTCGCCATATGACGCCGCCGACCTGCGCTCTTGGCTAGCCTGCTGGCCAAGCCGCTGCTCGCCAGAGTCGAGCGTTCGACCGGCGCGCCCGGCAGCGCCCCACGATCGCTCGCCAGCGCGGTGAGCAGCGCCTCGTAGCGGTCGAACGTCTGCCGCAGGTCGTGGGCCGCGGCCAGCGCCCGGCTGCGCCGGCCGAGCGCCGCCGCGCGACCCGGCTCCGCCAGTATGGCGGCCAGCGCCGCGGCCAGCGCCGCGGGGTCCTCCGGCGGCACCAGGTCGCCGTTGCCGCCCGGCTTGACCAGTTCCGGCAGCGCTCCGGCGTCCACCGCGACCAGCGGCAGACCCGACGCCGCCGCCTCGAGCGCCACGATGCTCTGGAGCTCCGCCGGCGAGGTAATGGCGAAAACATCGGCCAGCGCGAAGACCTGCGTGTAATCGGGGGCCGGCAGGAAGCCGGCGAAGGTGACGTGCGCGCCCAGCCCGCGGCCCTGCGCCGCCCGCTCCAGCGCAGCGCGCGCTCCGCCGTCACCGACGAGCAGCAGGTGGGCGTCGCAGCGCTCGCGCAGCCGCGCGAAGCCGGCCAGTAGCACGTCAAGCCGCTTGTCGGCGTCCAGCCGACCGGCGTACAGCACTGTCCGCTTGGCTGGCAGCCCGAGGCGCACTGCCAGCGCGGCGTCGCGCGGGCGCGGGCGAAAGCGGTCGAGCGCGACGCCGTTCGAGATGACGTGCGCCGGCCGTCGCAGCCCGTGGCGACGGAGCAGGGCAAGGGCGGTCGCCGAGACGGCGACCACGGCGGTGCAGCGGCCGTAGAACGCAGCCAGCAGCCGCCAGAGCGCGCAGTCCAGCGTCGCCCGCCACGCCCCCCGCAGCGGCAGGCGGGCCGACAGCCAGCCCGGCATCGTGCTCGTGACGCCGACGACCGGCA
>JACQUS010000095.1 GCA_016210125.1 Chloroflexota bacterium
GATCTCCCACGGGTCGATGTAGATCGTCGTGCCATCGCCGATGCGGAAGGCGTCGTGTCCCAGCCACTCGATGGTCGGCATTGGCTCCTCCTGAGCGGCGGTCGGTGCTCCACGGCAGACGTGCCCCCTGCGCTGCAAGGCGCCATCATCATAGCGCACCGCGCCGGGCGAGCGGGCGCCGGTTCGGCACAGGCACGCGCCGCGCTTAGCCGTCGACTGCCACCGCTGCGCCGGTCTCCAGCGAGCTGATGGCCGCAGTGGTCACGCGCACCAGGGCTAGCCCGTCCTCGCCGGTCGCGGCTGCGGTCGGCTCGCCGGCGACCGCCGCGGCAAAGGCCTCGATCTCGCGCAGGTAGTAGTTGGCAACGGGGACCGTGCGCTCCTCGTCGCCTTCGGATGTGCGCGCGACGAGACGATTAGTCTCGACCCAGCGCAGCGGGCCGGTAGCTAGCAAGCCACGCGTGCCGAAGAGTTGGAGGTCGTTTGCGCCGAGGGGCAGCTCGCGGCTACAGCGGATCGCCGCCTGGCAGCCGCCGGCGAACTCCAGCAGCAGGGTGACGGTCTCGTCCGGGCGGCCGCTGGCGCGCGCCGGGTGGCCGACGGCGAAGACACGCGCGACGTGGTCGCCGACGATCCAGCGCACGTAGTCGACGACGTGGACGCCGACGTCCGCCAGCGCACCGGCACCGGCCGTGGCCAAGTCGCGCCGCCAGGTGCCGGGCTGGCGCACCGGCGCGTAGCGCTGGGCGCTGACCTCGCGGACCGTGCCGATGCGCCCGTCACGCACCAGCTCGGCGGCGGCCTGAAGCACCTCCTGAAAGCGGAGCTGGAGGCCGATGCGCAGTGTGACGCCGGCCGCGCGGCACGCCGCCAGCATCTGCTCCGCCTCGACAGTGCTCAGGGCCATCGGCTTCTCGCAGAGGACATGCTTGCCGTGCTGCGCGGCGGCCATCACGACCGGTGTGTGGAGGTGGTTGGCCGTGGCGACGAAGATGGCGTCGACTTCGGGGTCGCGTGCCAGGTCCTCGTACGAGCCGTGCGCGCGGCCCGCGCCGTGGCGGGCGGCGAACCGCCGCGCGCGCTCGGCGTCGCTGCTCGCACAGGCGACGAGCCGGCCGCTGGCCGAAGCGGCGACGGCCGGGGCGATCCACTCGTCGGCGAGCTGGCCGAGGCCGGCGATGCCCCAGCGCAGGTCTTTCGCTGACTGCTGCACGCTCGCGCCACCTATCTACGTCGCGCGGATCACGCGCTCGCCGCGGAGACGCCGGCCGCATCTGTGCTGAGCGCGCGAGATGCCCCTGCTTCCTGCGGCGATGGCGCGTCCGGGTGATCCAGCCCACCCGCCAGCGGCGGGCCGCTCGCCTGGCGTCACCGGTGGCCCGGCGCCAGCGCGGCGATGGTCTCGCGGATCGCCTCGTCCCAGCGGGCGTGGCGCGCGTTCGGGTAGACAACCGGCACGTCGACGCCGAGGGCGCGGTACTCGGCGACGCGCGCGGCGCACTCGGCGGCCGTGCCGAAGACCATGGCGCTGCGCACCAGCGCCTCGCTCACCGCGGCCATGCCTTCCTCCGGGCCGGCCGCGCGCGCCAGGGCCTCGGCCTCTCGGGCGAAGCCGCTGGCGGCGAACATGGCGCGGTAGAACTCCCAGCGCCCGTAGCCGGCCAGGATGCCCTGTGCGGCGCGCAGGGCCTCGCCCTCTGCGCCCGGCGGCGCGAGCATCGTCTGGAGGTAGCACACGATCTTCACCGCCTCGGGAGGCCGCCCGGCGCGCCGCGCGCCCTCACGAACCGCGGCGATGGCCGCGGCGACGTGCTGCGGCGGGGCAAAGTTGAGGATGACGCCGTCGGCCAGCTCGCCGGCCGCCTGCGCTGCACGCAGGCCGAGCACCGCCAGATAGATCGGCACGGGCTGGGCCGGAGGCGGCAGCATGAGGGCGATGCCGCGAGCGCGATAGTAGCGGCCCTCGAAGTCGACCTGGCCGTGGGTCGTGAGCCCGCGGACGATGGCCAGGCACTCGCGCAGACGCGCCAGGGGCTGGTCGATAGCGATGCCGAGCTGCACCTCGCTGACCAAGCGATGGCCCGTGCCGAGGCCCAGGACGAAGCGGCCGCCGGTCGCGTCGGCCAGGGACACGGCGCTGGCGGCTGTGAGCGCCGGGTGGCGCAGGAAGGCATTCACGATGCCGGTGGCGATGGCGGCGCGGCGCGTCGCGGCGCCGAAGAGCGCGGCGGTGAGCAGGGCGTCGTTGCCGTGCTCGTTGGTAAAGATCCAGTCGTAGCCCAGGCGCTCGGCCTCGGCGGCCATCTGCACCAGGACGCTGGTGGCGAGGCGACTGCGGCTAGAGAGCCCGACTCCGATCGCCATGTGCGATGCCCTCCACGGCGCGACGTCTGGCCCGGCGCGCGAGGCGCCACGGCCGCCCTATCATAGCAGTGGCGAATCGGCCCGACCAAGCCCCGGCCGCCGGACGTGCGCCGCGCAGGCCCGTGGCGTGGACGCCGGCGCCGCGCCCGGCTTCGCAGGTGGCGGCTAGACGTAGGCTGGCGTGGCGCTACCATGGGTCCTCGGCGCGTGCGCCGAGCCGGCGCCGGCGAGCGCGCCGCCGTGCCGCTGCTGCCGCCGGGCGTGTGGCGGGCCGGCCGACAGCCGAGTAGGGGGAGGGAGCATCATGCGCTACAGCGTTCTGCTCAGCAATCGCGGGCCGGCGACGACCAGCACCAGCATTAGCGCGACGGCGGTAGCCGTGGACCGCCTCGGCTATGACACGGTGTGGCTCTCCGACCACGTGGTGATCCCCGAGCACACGGATGCCGAGTACCCGTACGGGTCGCTGGGCGGCTGGAACCCGGACCAGCGCCAGACCTTCTATGAGCCGTTCACGACGCTGTCCTACATCGCCGGCGCCACGCGAGGCGTGCGCCTCGGCACGAGCGTGCTCGTAGCGCCGCAGCGCGAGCCGGTCACGCTCGGCAAGATGTGGGCCACGCTCGACGCCCTCTCTGGCGGGCGCGTCGTCGTCGGCATCGGCGTGGGCTGGCTGCGCGAGGAGTTCGAGGCCGTCGGCGCGGGCCGCCTTTTCGCGCACCGCGGCTCGGCCACCGACGAGTGCATCGCCATCTGGAAGAACCTCTGGACGGAGCGCACGAGCACCTTCGCGGGGCGCTTCTATACGGTGGGGCCGGTGCGCTGCTTTCCGAAGCCGGTCCAGCGCCCACATCCGCCGATCATTATCGGCGGCAACACCCCGCCGGCCCTGCGCCGCGTGGCACGCTTGGGCGATGGCTGGCACGCCGCGGGGCTGACGGCGGCCGAGATGCGCGCCAAGGTCGCCGAGCTGCGCACGCTCACGGCGGAAGCAGGACGTCGATTCGAGGACCTGCAGATCAGCGTGCGGGTCGTCCTGCGCCTGGGCGAAGTGGCGCGCAACGCGGCCGATCTGGCCGGCACGCCGCAGGAGGTCCAAACGCAGATCGCCGCACTCGAGGAGGCCGGCGTCCACGAGGTGACGCTGGACTTCAGCGCCGCGCGGCCGTGGCCGCACGACCTCGAGGCGATGGAGCGCTTCGCCAGCGCGGTCGGTCTGCCGGCGCGCGGCTAGCGCTGAGGGAAGGCGGCCCCGCGCCACCCCACGAACGGCTGTTGCAGAGAGGGCGATAGCCACCTCTGCACTCCTCGTCGTCCCACCCCGACGCGGAAGTATTTGCGGGGAAACGGTATTAGACGTTGAACTCGTTCATGGCCGCGGCTAGGCCGTCGCGCAGCCAGCGCTCGACGGCGGCCTGCGCCCGCTCCAGCACCGCCGCGATGGTCGGGCGCTCGTCGAGGCCGAAGGGCTGGAGGACGTAGGCCGCGGCGTCGAGGGCGGCCGGCGGCCGGCCGATGCCGATGCGCAGCCGCGGAAACGCCTGCGTCGCCAGCGCGGTGATGATCGACGCCATGCCGAGGTGCCCGCCGGCCGACCCGTTGGCGCGCAGCCGCAGGCGGCCGAGCGAAAGGTCGAGGTCGTCGTAGATCACGAGCAGCTCCTCGGGGGCGATCTTGTGCCAGCGCACCAGCGGGCCTACCGCCTCTCCGCTGGCGTTCATGTACGTCTCGGGCTTCGCCAGGACGACCCGCTGGTCGAGAACCGTTCCCTCGGCGAGCGCGGCCCTGAAGCGCCGGTGGGCGAAGCGCAAGCCGTGGGCCTCGGCCAGTCGATCCACGACCTGGAAGCCCGCGTTGTGGCGCGTCGCGGCGTAGCGCGCGCCGGGGTTGCCGAGGCCGACGACAACACGCACGCGGATCACCGCCGCCGTAGGCTGGCCAGCGCCAGCAGCCCGACGAGGAGGCCGCCGGCTAGCCCGCCCAGCAGGAGCGGGGTGATGAGGTCGCCCCAGGGGATCGCCCGCACGACCAGGTCGAGCGGCGTGGTGGTGCGCGGCTGCGGGCGGGCCGGGGCGAGGCTCACGCTCGTCGGCACGCTGACGACCGCCGGTGCCAGGGTGGGCAGGGGCGGCAGGGTCGAAGTGGGCCGCGGCGATGGCGTCGGGCTGGGCGAGCCTACGGCCGTGGCCGTCGGACTCGGCGCGCCAGTGGCCCGCACGGTGGCGGTCGGCGTGCCGCGCGCCCCCGGCGCGGCGCCGGGCGCCGGAGGCGGCGCGCCTGGCGCGGCCACGCGCTGGACGAAGTTGAGGACCACGACCTCGCCGGCCGACAGGCTCGCCGTGGCCAACTGGCTGCTCAGGTCCTGAAGCGCGATCTGGTAGGTGCCCGGCGCGAGCCCCGCGAGGAGGTAGCTCCCGTCCTCCGCCGTCGTCGCCAGGACGGAGAACTGCTCGACCCACAGGCGGACGACGGCGCCGACCACCGGCCGGCCGGCGATGTCGACGACGCGGCCGGAGACGGTGCCCGTCGGCCCGGGCGACTGCTCGGTCGAGGGGATGCGCAGGGGCACGAAGACGAGGGGGCCGGACGGCGTGGGCGTAGCCGTCGGCGGTGCCGCCGTCGGCGTCCTCGTCTGCGCCGGGCGCGGCGTCGGCGTGCGCGCGCCGGCCGGGCTGGCCGTGGACGTCGCCGTCGCCGGCGGGCGCGTCGGCTGCGCGCGCGGGGTAGGGCTTTGCGCCGCGGCCGGCGCGGCGGTGAGCGCCACCGCGAGCAGCGCGGCCAGGGCCGCCCGGCGGCCTCGCCCCACCACTGTTATCAGGGACACCCTAAACCCCGCCAGAGGAGGCAGTCGCCCCCACTGGACTCCCCCGAGGTGGGCTTCACCGCCACGATTACGATAGGCCAGCCCAGGCGCGCCACGGCAGCCTCCGCTGCCGAGGTTATGTGCCATCGGTGCGGGATGGTGAGCGCTGGTCCTGGCAGAGGAGTGCAGAGGGGGCGCTAGCCCGCTCCGCGGTCCAACTTCCGGGATGGGGCGGGGCCGCGCCGCCTGCAAGCCGCTTTCACAGGAGGAGTGTCTGGTGCGCCGTACCGCATCGGAGGAGGGCGAAAACGGTGGCCACGGTCGGAAGGCGAGGGGCCAGGGGAGCGCAGAGGGGGCGAAGCCCCCTCTGCGGAACTTCCCTGGGATGGGGTGGGGCATACGGTGCCGCAAGCCTGGGAAAAGGCGATCAATAGGCATTCTTGTCTCGGAAGATGATGATCAGACTGCGGAGCATGATCTTGATGTCGAGCCACGGCGTCCAGTTCTCGACGTACCAGAGATCGTACGCCGTGCGCTCAGTGATGGGCGTGTTGCCACGCAGCCCGTGAACCTGTGCCCAGCCAGTAATGCCGGCCTTCTCGCGGTGGCGCTCGCCGTACCTCGGCACCAAGGCCTTGAACTGCTCGACAAAGTGTGGCCGCTCCGGCCGCGGGCCGACCAGGCTCATCTCGCCCACGAGGACGTTGATGAGCTGCGGTAGCTCGTCGATCGAGAGGCGACGCAGGATGCGGCCGAGCCACGTCGTGCGCCGGTCGTCCGGCGTGGCCCACACCGGGCCGGTCTGTTCCTCGGCGTCGGGCCGCATCGTGCGGAACTTGATGATCTGGAACGGTCGGCCGTCGAGGCCCACGCGCTCCTGCGAATAAAACACTCCGCCGGTCGGCGAGGTGAGCTTGACGAGCAGCGCGATGAGGAGCAACGGGCCGGAGAGCAGGATGAGCGCGGCCGTGCTAAGCGCGAAGTCCATTCCGCGCTTGACGGCCAGGTTATAGCCCTTTAGCGCCAGATCGCGCACGCTGACGAGTGGCATGCCGCCGAGGTCGCTGATGGCCACGCCGCTGGTCATGATCTGGAACACGTCGGGGAAGATGCGGATGCTCGTGCGGCCGTCGTCGCAGCGGGCGATGAGGTCGAGGGCCTCCTGGCGCGAGAGGCTGGGGATGGCGATGATGACCTCGTCGACGCGATACTTGCCGACGATGCCGCGAAGCTGGTCGGCGTCGCCCAGCACGGGCCGCGTAGCGCCGTTCTCGCCGTCGCCGGGCGGGCGGGCAAAGCCGACCAAGCGGTAGCCCAGGCCCGGCGACTGCTGAATGCGCTCGGCGATAGTGCGGGCGACCTCGTTCGTGCCCACGATGAGGACACGCTGCGTGTCGAACCCGAGCGCGCGCAGCCACGCGAAGGCGCCCTGCACGACGAGGCGGGCAGTGCCCATAAAGCCGAGCGAAGCCAGCCAAGCCAGCGCCAGCAGTAGCTCGGAGTATTGCGTCTCCCCGCTGAGCACGGCGCCGCCGGTGTTGGCCAGGCCGGCGCCGATGGCACCCGCCGCCACGAGGCGGAAGACCTGCGCCGTGAGCGACAGGTCACGCAGCACGCCGTACATGCCGCTGAGGGCGAGGAGGAAGACGGTCACCAGCGCGTGCGCCACGGCGAGAGGGGCGTAGAAGCTCCACGGCTGGAACTCCTTGTACAGGAGCAGCGCGGAGCCGAAGCGCAGCCAGTGCGCGGCGACGTAGGCCAGCCAGATGGCGGCCACGTCGGCGGCGAGCAAAGCCGCGGTGCGCCAGACGTGGAGTGGCCGCCGCATGCGCCTCCTCGCGCCGGTGCCGACGCGGGTCGAGAGCCCTCGCGCCGGCCGGAGATGGCACCTAACACTATATAACGCGCGTGACCGGCCGTGGCGTTGCGCGGCCTACGCCTCTGGCGCGGCGCTCAGCGGCGTCGCAGGACGCGCGTGGCCGCGATACGGGCGAGCGAGAGCGCGCCCCAGAGGGCGACTCCCGTGACGACGAGCACGTTCACCAATGATGAGTGCTGGTGCCAGTAGTGCTTGCGGTGGAAGCGTAGCATGGCGGCGAAGAAGGCCCGCCGCGCGCGCAGGCTTACCTGGCGGCTACTGGCGCCCTTGACATGCAGGACGGCGACCGACGGATCGTAGCGCACGCGCCACCCGGCCTGCTTGAGGCGGTAGGCCAGGTCGAGGTCCTCGCCGTACATGAAGAAGCGCTCGTCGAGCAGGCCGACCTGCCGCAGCGCCGCGCCGCGGATGGCCATGCAGGCGC
>JACQUS010000097.1 GCA_016210125.1 Chloroflexota bacterium
CTACTCTTCTCGGGTCCGTGATGTCCCGGCGGCTCGCCCGCGCGGCGCAGGCGAGCGCCTGCGGGGGAATCCCAAGGGGGCGAAGCCCCTGTTGGGATCCTCTCTTGGGTGGGGTGGGGCAGCCCGCCGGCGAGGGCCATCTTCATCAGAGTTCTCGATGTCCCGTTCGGACACCCCCACAGATGAAAAGTTTTTTCAAAGCAGAGCAGGCGAAAGGCAGCCCCTACGGCAGCAGGCCGTGGCGGTGCGCGTAGGCGACGGCCTCCAGGCGACGGTGGGCGTCGAGCTTGCGGAGGACCCCCTGCACGTGCTTGCGCGCCGTGGACCGGCTGACGCAGAGGCGAGCGGCAATAGCTGCCGTGTCGGCGCCGTCGGCCAGGAGAGCCAGCACGTGCTGCTCACGCCGCGTGAGCGGCGCAGCCTCGCGTACGGGCGCTTCCACGTCTGGTCCCAAGAGCAGCGCGGCGGCCTCGTGTCCCACTCGGCGGGCGAAGTGCTCCAAAGTCTTAGAGCGCGTGATGTCCTGCACGACGTGCACCAGCGTGCACAGCGCACCATCGTCGTCGTGGAGAGCGACGCTCGCCACGCTCACCCAGCGTTCGGTGCCCGTCGCCGGCTTCACCCGCAGGTGCTGAGCCGGGACGGGCTCGCCCCGACCGGCGCGCGCCAGAATGGGGCACGTCGCCGAGCTGAACAGGCGCCCCTGCTCGTCACGGCAGTGCAAGAGCGCGCCGCAGTCCCGCCCGAGCGCGTCGCCGGCGTGCCAGCCAAGCAGGCGTTCCGCAGCAGCATTCCAGAGGACGATGCCCCGCTGCGGCGCCAGAGCGACGACGGCGTCGCCACAGCCAGCGAAGGCGTCCAGCAGCGGGCTCGCGTTCGCCGCGCGCACGCGCGGGGCCTCCGCCATCGCCCGCCCTCCGGTCTGATCTTCAAGCGACGTGCGCAAGCGATCTGCGCCGCTGGCCTCGCGCTCAGTATAGCTGTGCTCCAACGCGCCGGCATACGCTCGCTCGCGTCCGCACCTGCGCCCTGCGCGCGAGGTCGGCTGCACCCGGCACATCGCGCGGCAGGGGCCGTGACGCCCCGGCCGCCCTCCTCACGCCCGGGGCTTGGGCACCGTAGCGCCTTCGCCTGCGCGTGATTGCCTGCCGGTTGCTCGCGTTTATGCCCGGCCGCTACGATGGCGGGCGCCGTCCCCAGTCGGAAGGGGCCGAAACCGCCGGACTCCTGGCCAATGCAGTGAGCGGCTGGGGCGCATCGCGGTGCGCCTCGCGAGCCCGGGCGAGCGCAAGGCTCGCCCAACGCGGCTACGCGGCGGCCCGTGCCCTAGTATGAGACAACGTTGCTAGCGGCCGCCACCAGCCCTGCGGCCTCCTTCGGGTTCGTGAAGCGCGCGTTCTTGCCCTTGAGATCGTCCTCCGTCACCCCACGGGCGACAGAGCAGCCGCCTCAAACGTAGATCGGGACGTTGTTCTTGAGGGCCGTCGCCATAAGTTCTTTCAGTGGCGGCCAGCCGACCGGAACCACGCTGTTGGCGACGACATCGCGCATGAGCACCACGGCGTCGCCGAGCAGCGTGATCTGCGCTTGGTGACCCGCATCCACCGCCCCGTTGGCCGACAAGAAAGGCAGGACTGCCTTGGTTGGGTTCTCCGAGCCGTTCGTGCCGATGAAGAGCAAAGTTGCCACTGCGACACCTCCTTTTTCGACGCGGTGTGCGGACTCGGCCCCTTCCGACTGGGGGATGCGCCCTCCGTCGGTTACGCGCTAGCCCTGGCGTGTACTGGTGCGGCACCACCCCGCCGGCCGAGCGTTACCGGACGGGCGCGGGAACGCACGGGTGCCGCAGGCGCGATGGCTCCGCACGCGCTCCACGGCGTGCGCACCGCACCGCCCCGCCGGCGACGGCCTCTAGTCACCGGGCTTGACGGCGCGGAAGGCGATTCCCTGCGTGCCAAACGCCGCGGCGCTCGACGCGCTCGGCGCGCCGGAGAACGTGTCCCAGCGCTGTGGCGCGATCTCGACGTTGCAGAAGCCGACGTGCTCGAGGACGGCAACCAGCTCTGCCTCCAGCAGAGCGCCGGCGATTCAACCGGTCCAGAGGTCGATGTTCTCCTTCGCGTCCGCCGGCACCTCGCGCTGGACGATGATGTCGGTGATCTGCACCCGGCCGCCTGGCTTGAGTACGCGGAAGATCTCGCCGAAGACGACCTCTTTGTCGGGGCAGAGGTTGATGACGCCGTTGGAGATCACGACGTCGACAGTGGCGTCCGGAACGGGCAGGCTCTCAGCGAGGCCATAGCGGAACTCGGCATGCCGCAGGCCGAGCCGCGCGGCGCTGGCGCGAGCCTTGTCGAGCATCGCCGCCGTCATATCGACGCCGATAACGCGGCCGCTGGGCCCGACCTGCCGCGCCGCCAGCACGCTGTCGAAGCCGCCGCCCGAGCCGATGTCGACCGCCGTCTCGCCGGCCGCCAGTCGCCCGAAGATGTACGGGTTGCCCACGCCGGCGAAGGACTCGATCGCCGAGTCGGGCAAGGAGTCAGTCTCCGCCGGGTTGTAGCCCAGCATGCGCGCGAGGGGCCGGCCGACGTGGAAGTGGAAGCCCTTCGTCGGCTCACTGGCCACCTCCGTATACTCGGCCTGAATGGCCTGGCGCAGCACGGTGGCGTCGAGATTCAGAGCCGTGGCCACATCGTCTCCCTTCGGTGCCGACGACAGCGCCTGCGTGTGACTTTTGTCTTTACTATTGCGCACCGCGGCGCCGAAGGCAAGTACATGTTTGGCGTAGGATGTATAAACCGAGGGTAGGCTCGCGCCGACGCTGTGCGCTCGCGCACGGCCAGCGGTGCGAACTCCGTCACGCCAGGATCGTTCGTGTCGTCTCCGCCATCCGACGCTCCGGGCGACATGATGTCGCCCTATGTCAGAGATCGTCACGGCTACGGTCAAGCGCCGGGCTGCCCAGGCGCCGCCGCGGAGCACCGCGCTCGCGTGCGCCGCAACGCCGCCGCACGAGCCACGCCACGCGGCCGGCCGAAAGGCACTGGCAGCGCGGTGCGGCAATCGGCGCGACGTAACGAAGTGCCGGCTGCGCTCGTTTTACGTATGTCACGGGAGCACCGGCCATGTGGGCGCCACAGCGCGAGCACGAGTGGGTGACGCTGCGGGCGGCGTTCGGCCGCAAGAGCCCCGCCAAGGCACTGGCCCTTCAGGTGCGCGCGTGCGCAGAGCACCCCACGCAGTTCCGTATCGTCAGCAACCTCGTGCCCGATCACGCGTGGCGGCTGGAGGGCGTTTTCTCGCGGTCCGACAAGTGCCTCGGCGCGTACCGGACGCGGCTATGCGAAGCCAAGCTCGTCGACTACTTCGACACGCATCCCAAGCAGACCCCGCCGCGCTGGCTCGTCCCGTCGGTGGAGGGGCTCACGCTCTCGGCAGCCGCAGACCCCGCGCCCCCTGAGCACGTGGTGCAAGAGCCACGGCGACCGGCCCGCGCGTCCTTTCTGCAGCGGCTCGTGCGCCCGCGCCGGCGCCGCCGGGACGCCGCACCTGCCGACCCGACCGAGCGCGAGCGATAGGAGAACAGGTGAAGCGGTGTGCGGTCGCTTCCGGCTGAAGGGTATGCACGAGGCGCAGGCGCGCTTCGACCTCTCGCCGCAGGAGATCGCCACGGCCACCGAGCGCCTAGGCCCGCTCTTCCGCCCGCGCTACAACATCGCGCCCAGCCAGCCGGTCCTCACGATCGTGGCCGACGGCGCCGAGGTCATGCGCTGGGGGCTCATCCCCGGCTGGGCCAAAGACCCCAGCATCGGCGACCGCATGATCAACGCGCGGGCCGAAACGGTGGCCGAGAAGCCCTCGTTTCGGCACGCACTACGTCGCAAGCGCTGCGTCGTTCTGGCGGACGGCTTCTACGAGTGGCGCAAGGACGCCACGGGGCGCAAGCTGCCGTTCTGCATCGCGCTCGAAGACGAGGCGCCGTTTGCCTTCGCCGGCCTGTGGGACGCCTGGCGCGACCTCGAGGGCCAGGTGATCCGCTCCTGCACGATCATCACCACCACGCCTAACGCTCTGATGGCGTCGATCCACGACCGTATGCCCGTCATCCTGCTCCCTGAAGCTGAGGCGCTGTGGCTCGACCAGCGCGTCGACGACCCGGCGCGCGTGCTGCCGCTGCTGGCGCCCTACCCCGCGGAGCACATGCGGGCGTGGGAGGTGTCCTC